>JANLSE010000039.1:0-10999 GCA_031362265.1 Roseiflexaceae bacterium | reverse complement strand
CTACCCCTTATGATATGAAGGGTATGTTACGTGCTGCTGTCGAAGATCCCGATCCAGTTGTATTCATCGAACACACCCTCATGTATACCCAAAAGGGTGAAGTCCCCGATGAGAGTTATGTTGTGCCAATCGGCAAATCAGCACTCCATCGCGAGGGTAAGCATGTCACGGTTGTCACCTATTCGCGTATGGTACACCTCTCGAACCAGGCCGCCGATATCCTTGCCAAAGAGGGTATTGAGGTTGAAATTGTTGATTTGCGCACACTACGCCCGCTCGATATGAGTGTGGCCTTGGCCAGCTTCAAGAAGACCAACCGAGCCGTTGTGGTAACCGAAGATTGGCAGACATTCGGAACAAGCGCCGAGATTGCTGC
Source organism: Roseiflexaceae bacterium (assembly GCA_031362265.1). Lineage (GTDB taxonomy): Bacteria > Chloroflexota > Chloroflexia > Chloroflexales > Roseiflexaceae > JANLSE01. The sequence goes on along the minus strand of JANLSE010000039.1, from coordinate 10,623 downwards.
GCGCCTCTATGAGTATGGCTTCGATGATCTTGACGCACCAATCAAGCGAGTCAATTTCCGTGAAGTACCGATGCCCTACTCCAAGAACCTAGAACAGAAGACGGTTGTTACCGTCGACCGGATTGTTACTGCCATCCGCGATGTGTTGCGCTAACGCTGGCAAGGGAGTTCAGAATGGCTGATATTACAATGCCCAAGATGGGCTTCGATATGCAGGAAGGGACGATTGTCCGCTGGATCAAAAAGATCGGCGATGTCGTCACCAAAGGCGAGCCAATTGCTGAGATCGAGACGGATAAAGTCACGATTGAGATTGAGGCATTTGCCGGTGGGACCTTAACAGAAATTGTTGTTAAGGAAGGCCAAGTAGCACTTGTGAACTCGGTCATTGCGCGACTCGATGGGGTTGGTGGAGCAACCGGCGCAGCGGTGCCTAGCCCAGCTGCCGAGAGCCCTGCTCCACCTCCTGCGACGGCTCCTGCGGCTGATACGAAGAGTACAAATGTTGCCGCGCCTGCTAGCACAGATAGTGTTGCAAGTGTGGCTGGCGATCAGGTGGTTAAAGCCTCACCACTGGCAAAACGAATGGCGCGCGAAAGTGGAATCAGCCTAAACCTTATAACAGGGAGCGGCCCAGGTGGCCGGGTTGTGCGCGATGATGTTGAGGCCTACCTTGCAAGCGGTAAGCCACGTGATGCTGCACCTGCACCTACAGCACCAGCAGAACAAGCCGTGGCACCTGCACCAACACCTGTGGCAGCAACGCCAACACCAGCGCCAGTGGTGGTTCCGCCGACACCAGGGGCAACGATAGTACCACTGACAAGTATGCGCAAAACAATCACCCGGCGGCTCGGGCAGAGCTGGGGTGGGATTCCACATATCTTTGTGTCAATCGATGTCGACATGGGTGCAGCACTCGAAATCCGCAAACAGGCCAATGCAAATCAACCCAAGGAGCAGCAATTCTCCGTGAATGATTTGGTCGTGAAGGCATGCGGTGTCGCCCTACGCAGCTTCCCGAATATCAATGCCTCATATAGCGACGATGGCATTATCCAGCATGCAAATGTCAATATTGCGGTTGCTGTGGCACTAGAGACTGGGCTGATTACACCGGTTGTCGGCGACTGTGACAAGCGCTCGCTCGGCTCACTCGCACGCGAGGCAAAACGTGTCGTAACCGCTGCACGTGAGAACAAACTGACAGCAGCCGATTTGCAGGGTGGCACATTCACGGTCAGCAATCTCGGTATGTATGGCATTACCGAGTTCACCTCGATTATTAACCCGCCGCAAGCAGCAATCCTTTCGGTGGGCGCAACCCAGCGCATCCCTGCATTCGATGGTGATACTGATGTTGTGATTGCAAAACAGGTGATGAGCTTAACACTAGCGGCCGACCACCGTGTGACTGATGGTGCCGAAGTTGCGCGTTTCCTGAACGAAATCAAGCGCCTACTAGAGAGCCCGCTAGCGCTGTTAGTGGGGTAAGCAGTTGAGCGATGGAACGATGGAGCGGAAAGCGCAGAGCGCGGAGCGCAAAAGATCGTTCCACCGTTCCATCGTTCTTATAAGAGGCCCTTGGCCTCGAGATGTCGCACAATATCTGTCATCGAGAGGATGCCAACTGGCCAGAAGCGCCCATCGTTACGCTCTTCGACAACGACGAGACGGTGGATGTGGTTGCGATTGAGCAGCTTAATAGCGCGGTCGAGTTCCATTTCGGGCATACACGACACCACACTGCGCGTCATAACATCACCCACTGGGCCATGCATGATTTTCTCGTATGTAGAGCCATCCTGCCACGCGCCCATGAGATCTGTCTGCGAGACAATGCCTGCAAGATACCCAGGGCCATCCACAACAACGATTGCATGAATACGGCGCTCACTCATGGTTCGAACGGCCTCTTCGACCAGGGTTTCGGCAGGACAACTAATCACACCCTCGTGCATGATATCGCGAACGTATGTCTTTGCCATTGAAGCTTCCTTTAATATCTTTGCTATGTACGATTGCCTTGCCCGTATTATACGATTCTGAGTATCATTTGGCGAGTCATCGGTTGCAATATTGATAAACAGTTGTGCGGCAACTGCCATTGGACTGTCAGAAAAATACGGTATACTTGCCCTAGGAATGAACCATTATTGGGGAGATCATGCAAGTATCAGATGTAACGATTGAATGGCTCCAAACGGTGTCATATAAGGTTCAGTCAACCTTTCGTGGCCCGACGATTGCGGGAGTTATTGCAAAAGATTTGAAGGCACATGTTGATGGGCGCGGCGATGTTATCGAACTATGGAGCCGCCCCTGGGTAGGTGAGGACTCGGAGGGCATGATTATGCCACAACATGTCTACCAGAGTGCGACCGATTATGGTGTGGTGAAGTGTTGGCATTTACACGACATCCATACCGACCAGTTTACAGTAACACGCGGCAAATTACAGGTCGTACTGGTGGACATCCGCACCGAATCATCGAGCTTCGGGCATGTCAATTCGTTTATTTTAGGAACCCAGCGGCCTCGTCTGATCAAAATCCCACCTGGGGTTATGCATGGTTGGAAGGCCCTGAGTGACCCAGAGGTTATTGTCGTCAACCTGCAATCACATGTCTACGATGCAGCCGATGAATATAAATACCCGTGGGATTGTGTGCTAGCTGATGTATGGGAGCCGAAGAACGGCTAAAGCGCAGAGCGTTGGCGCGCAGAGCGCAGAACGCAGAGCGCAGAACGCAAAAGATCGCTCCATCGCTCCATTATTCGTTACACGCCCTCTGCTGCGGATCGCTCTATGGCATCGGCTTGTGTGGCACAGCGTACACCGGAAGCACTGACATAACCAAGCACACGTGCAGGGTTACCAGCCACAATAGCGTATTCCGGTACATCACGGGTTACGACGGCGCCTGCACCAACCACAGCCCAAGCCCCAACTGTCACCCCGGTAACAATAATAGCGCCCGCACCAATTGCCGCACCACGGCAGATGCGCGTTTCGCCAACAACCCAATCGGATGCGCCCTTAAGCGTTCCATCTGGGTTAATTGCGCGCGGCAGTTTATCATTCGTGAAGATCACATGTGGCCCAACAAACACGCCATCTTCAAGTGTCAACCCGTGGTAGAGTGATGCATTATTCTGAATCTTGCAGTTATCACCGATTTGTACTTCGAAATCAATATAGGCATTCTTGCCAACAATACAATTGCGCCCAATCACGGCTCGTTCACGAATCTGCACACCATGCCATACACGAGTTCCCTCACCGATCTGTGCGGCCGGTGAAACTTCGGCGCTTGGATGAATTGTGGCCACAAAAAGCTCCTTGGTTTTGAGAAATTGACAGGCTGAAGTTGTTTTATCCACTCTCCACTGCCGAGCGAATATGATCTAGTTGTGCGATCTGCCCATTGCTATCAATAGAGATCGCAATAACATCAATCCGCCATAGTTGCGTTTCGTTAGTATGGGAAAATTGTAGATACATCAACGCCAGATTAACAAGGCGGCGCTGCTTATGAATCGTGATAGACTCAGCAGCCGAAACGGTGCCACGGCGTGTGCGAACTTCGACAAAGACCAGGTATTCGCCATCACGAGCCACAAGATCAATCTCGCCGAGCGCACAACGCCACTTCCGCTCGACAACCTGATACCCCGCTCGAGTGAGATGTGCAGCAGCACTTCGCTCACCAAAATCGCCGAGCTTCTGGCGGGTGTTTGGCATCCTATGGGTAAATGCCACGTGTTGTCGTCGCCCGCGCAACCCGATCGACAGCCTGTACATATGCGGCAGGGCGTAGCGAGATGCGTCGTTCCTGTGAGATTCGTAATGCCTGATGGAATGCACCCACCAGCACACGCTCAAGTTGCGCATTTACTTCGCGCTCAGTCCAGAAGAATTCTTGCAGGCCCTGAACCCACTCGAAGTAACTGACCGTCACACCACCAGCGCTTGCAATAATATCTGGAATCACCAATATACCGCGATCATACAGAATCGCATCAGCATTTGGAGTGATTGGTGCATTAGCTGCTTCACAGATGATACGTGCCTTGATCTGGCCAGCATTGTGCGCATTAATCTGGCTAGAGAGCGCGGCTGGAACAAGAATATCGCAGGGAACTTCGAGCAAATCGGCATTCGTAACCTGATCGGCCTCAGGGTAGCCAATGAAACTCCCATTGTTTGCCTTATATATAGCGACCTCCGCAATCGACAGCCCACGCGGATTGTAGATACCGCCCTTGCTGTCGCTTACCGTCACTACTGTTGCGCCCATTTCCTCTAATAAACGAGCACAGGTTGCACCAACATTGCCAAAGCCTTGTACGGCAACACGTGCACCCGTAACATCCATACTCAAAGCCTCAGCAGCTTCGCGTAGCACATATGAGATACCGCGTGCGGTTGCTTCATTACGCCCATGCGAGCCACCAATAATCAGTGGCTTACCCGTCACAACCGCCGGGACGGTATGGCCAGCGTGCATTGAGTAGGTATCCATAACCCATGCCATAATCTGGGCATTTGTACCAATGTCTGGTGCAAGAATATCGCGATCCGGGCCAATCAGCAGGCCAAGCTCAGAGGTATACCGGCGCGTCAGACGTTCGATCTCAGACAGTGAGAGCTTCTTGGGATCGACGATCACGGCACCTTTGGCACCACCATATGGAATATTAACTGTCGCACATTTCCATGTCATCAGCATGGCAAGCGCGCGTACATCGTCAATACTGGTTTGCGGATGGTAACGCACGCCACCCTTGGCTGGGCCACGAACAATATTATGCTGAACGCGGAAGCCAGTAAAGACTTCAACACGACCATCATCCATCTTGACTGGGAAGCGTACGGTAAGCTCGCGCTGGGGTGAGCGCAAAATCTGGCGGAGCCCAGGATCAAGATCAAGAAGATCGGCAGCAATGTCAAAATGACGCTGCGTATTAACCACCAGATTATCGCGTTCGGAGATCATGCAGTGCTCCTCTTCAGTGAGAATGTAGCCACTTGGGCCACCCTCGGACGACATTGTCCGACCAAACTCAATATGCCCTCAGTATAGCATGAATGGCGCTGATACGCGATAACCGAATTATGATCGGAAACGCCAACGTAGGTGAATGATACCAAGCAATCCATCACTTCCAGACGAATAGACGAAACCACACCCTCGCGTTATACTGCGTATTATTCGCCCCAACCTGATAAGGCATTAGTCTGTTTATGTCAACCTTTTCATGTCTCCTTCTACGGCTTGAACGTACAGTATTTGGAATGGGTTGGGTGAAATCAGCTGAGCCTACGGTGGTATACTAACGGCATTGCACATACACTAAGAAAGAAGAACCGATGACATTGCGAATAGGATCATCGCGAATTGGTCTGGCTGCCTACAGTTTCCCATGGCGTTGTGGCTTTGTTGGCCAGGGGACGGATCGGGTTTGTGCAAATGCGCTGACCGCCGAAGATTTGCTTTCAATGGCATCTGCGTATGGCCTTGGCACTGTTGAATTCCCACTTATGATGCTCCCAAACCTAGAACCAACAACATTAGCGACATTTCGGACACGTGCGCAGGCACTAGGCGTCACAATCGTCGCTGATAGTGGTGTTGTAGATGTTCCAACCTTAGAACAATACATCCCAGCTGCAGCTGCACTGGGTGCGCGCACACTACGAGTCATGTTAAGTGGCATTCTCGAAGGTGCCCGTGCCACAATACCTGGTGGCTGGGATGCACACCTCGAAGAGATGATTGCCCGCCTCAAGTATTTGCGCCCGCTCGCCGAAAAGCATAAAGTCGTGTTAGCCCCCGAGAATCACCAGGATGCCACAAGCGCCGAACTTATTCGCGTCTGCGACGAAGTTGGCGGAAATTATATCGGTGTCACACTTGATGCCGTCAATCCCCTAGCAGTTGGTGAGGAACCACTCGCCTTTGCCCGCGCACTTGGCAAGCGAATTGCAAATGTACACCTTAAGGATTATCGGATCTATGCGACACCATCGGGGTATCGACTCGTACGTTGCGCCCTTGGCGAGGGAGTGCTTGACCTTTCGGGACTCTTCGACTTCCTGGCAGAAATTGCACCAGCCGCAACCTGCCATATCGAATTGGCGGCAATTTATGCACGCCACATTCGAATCTTCGAAGATGATTGGTGGCAAGGATTTGAGCCACGCGATGTTCGCGAAGTATTGCCAGCATTACGTCTGGCACTGCGGCACCTCTCACCCGCCGATGAGGATTGGCGCACACCTTGGGAGCGCGGCAGTGGCCCGGATGCACTGGCAGAATACGAAGAAGGCCAAATGGCACAGAGTGTCGAATATCTAAAAGGCTTGGCAGAGAAGCGTTCAAGCGGATAGCACGAGAGCAACGGACTATATCGGGAGGGTATTCAGCTCCATCGTTCCATCGTTCTATCATTCCTAGAGGAAAACAACAGCATGAACAATGTTTTCGATCAATTTCGCCTTGATGGCCGGGTTGCACTCATCACAGGTGGTGCAGGTGGGTTAGGTGAGGTTTTTGCGCATACGTTAGCACAGGCTGGTGCCGATATTGTATTGACTGGCCGCCGCGAGGAACCATTACGCGCCCTCGCTCAGACGCTGACGGAGGAAACAGGACGCCATATTGGAACAGTAGTAGCAGATGTGACTGACGCGACCCAAGTGCATACCATGGCCGAGAAGGCGATTGCAACGCATGGCAAGATCGATATTCTGATCAATAGTGCTGGAGTCAATCTGCGTAAGCCAGCTGTGGATTTTACGCCCGAAGAGTGGCAACATGTGTTGAATATTAACCTCACTGGGCCATTTCTGGTTGCTCAGGCCGTAGTTCCGCCTATGCTTGAGCGTGGCTGGGGAAGAGTGGTCAATATCAGTTCCATGCTCGGGTTGGTCGGCTTGGGCGAACGTGCACCATACACGACTGCCAAAGGCGGGCTCATTCAACTCACCCGGACATTAGCCTTGGAATGGGCCAACCGTGGCGTAACCGTTAATGCATTAGCGCCTGGCCCATTTGGCACCGAAATGAATCGTCCGCTCCTCAATAACCCAGTTGCCTACAAAGCCTTTGCCGATCGAATCCCACTTGGCCGTTGGGGTGAACCACACGAGTTAGCTGGCCCCATCCTGTTCCTCTCATCCGATGCGTCCAGCTTCATGACTGGCGCGGTGCTGACAGTGGATGGCGGGTGGACAGCGCAGTAGCAATGAAGCAATGAAGCGGGGCGCCCTCTGGGCCAAGCAACGAAGCAATGAAACAATGAAGCAGCGAAGCAATGAAACAACTATCTTCAAGATCCTGCTCCAATGTCTTGAGTTTTGCGCTCTGCGCTTTCCGCTCCAATGCTCCAATGTTTCAATGCTCCAATGCTCCAATGCTTAAGAGTATTCAAGGAGTCCCTTATGTATGCAGTTCGTGCTGTCATTCCTGAGCCATATCGAACCGAGATTGTGGAGTTTGAAATTGGCGATCCCGGGCCGGATCAAATCTTAGTTGCAACCGAGGCGAGTGGCGTAAGCCCAGGTACCGAACTAGCAATCTATACTGGCATTCATCAGTGGCTCAAAGACCCAACCAATACCTGGGCGAAATTCCCATTTGTGCCTGGGTATAGTGCCGTTGGGCGCATATTGGCAGTAGGCCCAGGGGTCACCCGATTCCAGCCAGGCAATCGTATCATCTGGCCTGGGCGGCATGAGAGCCATGCCTTGGTGTCAGTTGGGGCAGATGCGACAGAGGTTCACCGAATTAGTGATCATGTCAGCGCTGCTGAGGCCGCGTTACTGCCATTGGCGCGTTTCCCACTAACCGCATTGGTTCAGTCACGAACACTACTGGCGCAATCGGTTGTTATTCTTGGGATGGGATCAATCGGCCAAATTACGCTACGCCTCTTCAATGCGGCTGGAAGCTTCCCGTTGATTGGGATTGATGCTGTTGCGGGGCGGCGCACTAAAGCTGAGGAACTCTATGGCGTGCGAACTGTTGACCCGACGGCTGGTGATACACTCGCCGCCGTACGTGAACTCTTAGGCGGCAAACAGCCAGATATTGTTGTCGATGCCACCGGGGTGCCAGCTGCGCTACAAGATGCCCTACGGCTCGTTGCTGATGGTGGCCAGGTTGTACTTGTTGGCAGCCCACGCGGGATTATCGCGAATTTCGATAGCTACTGGGATCTACATGGCCGCTCAGTGACGGTAACTGGCGCACATGGATCGGCAATTGGTACAGAAGTGCGTGGGAACTTCCCATTCACACGCGCACGTGCCTGGGGTTTGCTGATTCATCTGCTTGAAAGCGGCAAGCTACGCCTCGCCGATGTCATCACCCACAACGTGGATGGACATGACCTTGATTCGATGTATCGTGGGCTGATTGACCGAAGGAATGAGTTTCTAGCGGTAGCGCTGACTTGGGGAGAATAGGTATTCAGTTGGCAAGGTGACGATCCTAACGAAATGCAGTCACCTTGTCACACCTCTAGCCTGTCGCCTTAATATTTCACAAGGGCGAATACCCCATGCGTGCCGAGCTTCTCGCGGCCATTAAGGAATCCCAGCTCAACAACAAACGCCAGTTCATCGACCACGGCGCCCGCCCGTTCAACAAGCGTACATGCCGCAGCAACTGTGCCACCAGTGGCAAGGAGATCGTCGACAATCACCACACGGGTTCCAGGTGCAAAGGAATCCTGATGGATTTCGAGTGTATTAGAGCCATACTCAAGATCATATTCAACCTGATAGGTCGCTGCAGGGAGTTTACCAGGCTTCCGAATAGGCACTAAGCCAACTCCGAGGCGATACGCCAATGGTGCACTAAAGATGAACCCGCGCGATTCGATCCCGACCACGGCACCAATGTGGCGGCTGGCATAGCGTTCTGCCAATAAATCGATCACCTGATGGAAGGCTGGCCCATCATGGAGTAACGTTGTAATATCTTTGAATTGGATTCCTGGAATGGGGAAATCGGGAATATTGCGGATGACATCGGCGAGATTGATCGAACCCATTGCTAACCTCAGAGGTGAATACAAAAAGGCCAGATGGCGGGCCACCTGACCTCCTGTTTGTGAATAGGGCGAATAATCAGACCAGTTGATTAAGCTCGTTGGCTGTGCGCTTCATTTCAAGGAAGACCAGACCGAGCTTTGCGCGGCTTAATGCCAACGCAGTGAGCACTGCCTCATCACCAATTGAAACAAGTACCACATAGCCATCCTCACCGCGAACGAACACCTGGTCGAGTTGCCCACGTTTCAGTTCGGCGGCGATTCGTTCGCCTAGTGAGAGCATAGCAGCGCTCATCGCCGAGACGCGATCCTCTTCCACGTCTGCAGGGAGTGCCGACGCCATAATCAAGCCGTCCACGCTGACAACGGCTGACGCTTCGATGTCGGGCGTGTTCCGCTGCAAGTCCTTAAGATGTCGAACCATATCTTCGGTTCTGCTTGCCATTCAGATCCTCCTCAAGGCCGTCCGCGCAATCTGGGAATGCAATGAGAATAATGGGATATCGCCAATCTTGTGCTACGCTTAGCCATCTCAGACGGCGGCTTCCTGCACATTCTACTACACTTTTTGACAGAGAGCAACTACTTGCACCGTCGTAATGCCTGATTTGCTTCTATTTCGTATCCATTCTGCAAGTAGTTAAACCCTTTCTGAGGTGACGATTTGCTAACAATTTCAGAATACCTACGTATTACGACGTAATCGCTCGCGCATACGCCGGTCTGTTTCGCTCACCGCATCAGTGGGATTCGCAAGCCCACCAAGCACTTGTTGCTGCATAAAGCGCAGTTCTTGGTCAATAATACCACGATCAGCACTATTCGGCATTGGCTGCCCTTGTTCGGCTTCGGTTCGAAATGCACGAGCCCTCACCACCTGCGAGTCTGTTCCTTCAAGTTCCAGATTACGCGCAGGTTGGACACCAGCTCCTAACAGTAGGCGTTGAGCTTCCTCAGTGATCATAAAACGAAGAAACTCAAGTGCGGCGCTTCGTTCTCGGCTAGAAACTCGTGCATTCACCGCAAGGATCTCGCTCCGAACATATGGCATTGGTGCAAGGCCGGTTTCAGCTAAGCGTGGCAGTGGGGCAACCGTTGCAGATGCATTCCACAGGCTAAGATAGGTATTCAGTGAATGAGCCCAATCGAAGGTGGCCAATGCACGACCGCTACGGATGGCATAATCAACAGCAATATTACTGTCGGGACGTGCATAAATACGTTGATCAACACTGAGATCGCGCACCCACGAAAGCCAACGCTCGGTGCCATCCCTACCAGCATCACCCAGAACCAGTGCACCCGTGTCATCGAAGATTCGGCCTTCAAATGCATAAAGGTAGCCAATCGTGGTATCCAGTGAAAGGTTAACTGCAAACCCCCAAACGGGTGGGTTGGCATCAGGGGCGCTTAATCCGCGTGCGCTTGTCAGTAGTGCGGCGGTATCGGCTGGAACTGCTAACAAATTGGCGCTATTGTAAATCAGCGTTAGTGTATCGAAAGACACAGGGAGGCCATAACGGCGAATACTGCCATCGGCAGCACGCAAGCTTGCCCCAC
>JANLSE010000004.1:0-18745 GCA_031362265.1 Roseiflexaceae bacterium | reverse complement strand
GGTCATCGTAATGGTGGTTGTTCCGGTAGATAGCCCAAGCTCTGTCTGAAGGGCTGGTGGTAGGCGCACTTGAATTTGTAGGATTAAATCGCCAGTGCGTGGGTCTATTTGGGTGCTATCTATGCCCTGATACCGCCAACTGATTTGTTTCGGATCGGCCTGTGGTTGCAGGAGGAAGGTGCTTTTCAGTTGCCCATCCGTACCATCATAACGTAGATCGACCCCTTGATACAGTGAGAGGTATTTGATACTTGCAAAGGTGGTGACATTGCTGCGAGTATCTTCGGGTTGAGTGCCAAATTGCTCATTCACGACGCCTGGTAGCGGATCAACACCAGTGATTTTGGCACCAGGGGTTGATCCGACGAACTGCATGCGAATCCGTTGCACTGGAATACGCCGCTGCTTGCCGCGTTGCTCCGAATCGGTGGTAGATGATGGTTCAGGGAAGGCTACCGGTAAGGCGAAGATTACGCCATTCGAGGCAAACCCAACCGTTCCCAGCGAACCTTGGCTGCGGAACTTGACCACACGGTCGCGTTCGCTATTCTGGGGAATGAAGCTCAGGGATTGAGCGTTGGTACTGAATGAGCCGATTGTTGCGGCGTGCGTGGCGGGTGCAGCAAGTGGCTGGGTAGCTAGTTGTGAGTTGATAGACTGGCTTTGGACAGGTTGGGCAATGGCACCTTGAGCAGGCGCATTACTTATCGTGGCCATAAATATGACGAGTAAAAGTGATTGCCAAAGGCGGTTGATTCGATGTGTGTTACGTTGTGTGGTGTAACGTCGTAGTGTGTTGTGAGCCCGCATTGGATAGAGATCCTCCTCATGACCAAAAAAGAACCAACACGCGTAGGCAACACACAAGCGTGCGTCCTACCGGTCGGTAGTTGTATCAAGAACCCTGATCGTGCAGCGTACGTGTCTGACACGCTAAAAGAGGCGGACGTATGTTCATTACGTCTACCTCTTTACGAGTTCATCGATATCCTACCAGTAGGCACAAGAATGTATCAAGGGGCAGTGTTCACCTGACCTCATCGGGGGATTATCGCATTGGAATGCGGTAAACAGATACGATTGCCACACAGAATCACACAAGCGAGAATAACAGTATTGTCAACAAGTAGCCTCCACAAGGCCACCCTACACAACCAACAACTCGCAACATGCAGGGCCTGCTACAATAACCTGGCACAACTATCCTGTAGTTGTTCACATCCCTTTCCGCTCTTGCGTTCTTGCGCTCTTGCGTTCTTGCGCTCTTGCGTTCTTGCGCTCTGCGCTCTGCGCTCTTGCGTTCTGCGCTGATCTAGAAAGCTATCCAATGCCACCAATTGCCTGGCGCACACGCGCAACCAAACCGATCTATCAGAACAAGTGGATTCGAGTGCGCGAGGATCTTGCAGAACTTCCGGATGGCCGCACAACGATCTATGGCGTTGTCACGCTTGGCCAATGTGTTGGTGTGCTGCCATTCGTCGATGTTGATCATGTCATTATGGTGCGGCAGTATCGCTATGTACAGGCCGAAAATCTGCGCTGGGAAATACCAACCGGTGGCGCATATGCTGGTGAGGATTTCGAGCATGCCGCACAGCGTGAACTACAAGAGGAGATCGGCTACCGCGCAGGTCGCTTAGAGTGGGTCAGCTCATTCTACACCTCGAAAAGTGTCTGCGACGAGACAGCGCACCTGTATATTGGCTATGATTTGACCCCAGCTGTCCTTCCACCTGATGAGACCGAATTTCTGGAGATCGCTATACTCCCATTCACTGAAGTTCTTGATCTCGTCATACGAAGCGAGATCCGCGATAGCATGAGTGTTATCGCAATCCTTCATGCAGCTCGCCTGCGCGGTATCGGCTAGACATCCCACCATAATATACAGTTGCGAAAATACTATCCAAGTGCTGCTTGAAGCGTAGACTATAATGGACATGGCCCAAACAGAACGCATTTGCCCGTTCTATTCGTATGGGCAGAAAGCCAGTACGCTGTGAATAGACTGGCAGTAGATGCTTTGGTGAGGAGCGATTCGCATGACTAAAAAAGCACTTGTTCTCTCGGGTGGCGGTGGCCGCGGGGCATACCATGTTGGCGTGATCGAGGCACTGATTGAGCGCGGCTGGATGCAGGATGGCGTTGGGCCGGATATTATTGCGGGAACATCCATTGGTGCGATCAATGGCGCAGCACTCGCTTCTGGCATGAAAGTCGCCGAGCTACGCAAACGCTGGCTGGCCATGCATACTGAAGATGTGCAACGCCTCTCGCGTGATATTCCAGTGATCGCACGACCGCTTACCGGCTTCCTGCTGCGTAGTGTGCTTACCTCAGCGCCTAACAAGTACGACGACCACGACCACGATACAAGCGATCTGCCGCCTTCACTTCCACCCAGCGAGGCAATGACTGCCCAGGGTTTTGGCGAACGGATTAGCGCACTCATCCATGCGCGGCCATTTCGCAGCCTGCTCGACACAGCACCCTGGCGGCGAACCCTCGCACCATGGATGAATTTTGAACGCATCAATAGTGCGAGTGCCCCAGCACTGCTGCTCCCCGCAACCGACATCCAAACCGGCGATCTGCGGGTCTTCTGTAATCGCCAGTTGCGCGACCAACCACCCGATATTCTCAACCTAGAACACCTGATGGCATCATCGAGTATTCCCATGGTCTACCCCTGGACAGAGGTCAGCGGCAATCGCTATTGGGATGGCGCGGTACTTGCCAACACACCACTCGGCCCAGTGATCGACCTGGCCGACGGTGAGGATATTGAAATTCTGGTGGTTATGATGACCCCTTGGGATGCCGATCCAGCCGATATGCGCGCCCAGCTCCAGGGCCTACCCAAAGATCTCGCCCAAGGACTCTCGCTCACACTCGATTGGGCGCTACTCGCTTCATATCGTACCGCAATCAAAATGCTACGCGCCTACAACAAAATTGCAGAAGCTGCCGCGCTCCTTGAGGCCGCCGCCGCCGCAACCAACGATACAGCCTTCCGTATGACCGGGCGTGTCCCACACAAAATCACTGAGCCAACCGTGGTCGCCCCAGAACAACTCATGCCACTCGAATGGATGATCGACTACGAGGATCAGAACCACGAACACCTGTTTGAGCTTGGCTATCAGGATACCAAACGTGCATTAGATGAACGACTATTGGCGGGGATGTTGACAACGTAAAACGCACAGCGCAAGAGCGCAAGAGCGCAAGAACGCAAGAACGCATTTGTGCGTTATGCGTTATGCGCTGTGCGCTGTGTTTCTACTCATAGCGCAGCGCATCAATCGGGCTGAGGCGTGAGGCGCGGATAGCCGGATAAAGACCAAAGATAATCCCGATCGCGATTGAGGTAATTGTCGCGAGGAGCACAGCATCAAGCTGAACCTGTGCAACAGCGCCTGCCGCAACCGTCTATAGGAAGATCGTGCCAAGCGCCGCTAATGTTGCGCCAAGAACCACGCCAAGGAATCCACCGCTGAGGCTCAATACGAGTGCCTCAATCAAAAATTGGGTGCGGATATCGCTGCGCCGCGCACCAACCGCCTTACGTAGCCCAATCTCGCGGGTACGCTCGGTGACACTCACCAGCATGATATTCATGATCCCGATTCCGCCTACCAGCAGCGAAATGGCGGCAATTGCCCCAAGAAAGGCAGTCAGTGCGCCAGTGATGGTGCCAAACGAGGCAACCAGATCCTCTTGGGTCACAATCGTAAAATTGTTGTCCTGATAGGTCAGATTATTCCGACTGCGCAGAACATTTGAGATCTCATCAATAACCTTATCGGTGCTCTGTTCATTCACCGCTTGCACATACACAACCGAGGCATCGATTTTTGTGTTTGAGCCAGGAGGTGGTGGGAAGAGCCTACGTTGTGCAGTGGTAATCGGTACCATCACAAGTGTATCGTCGTTTGGCCCGAAGTTACCACCACGTGGGGCCATCACCCCGATCACCTCAAAGCTAACATCATTGACGCGAATCCGTCGACCAATCGGATCATCATCCCGAAAGAGTGTCTTGCGCACCTCGGAGCCAAGCACCGCAACCCGTGAGCGTGCCTCAATTGCCGATTGATCAAAGAACACGCCCTCAGCAACCTTGGCATTACGTACCTGCGCGAAGTTGGCCGTCACCCCTGCAACACGCCCATCAAAGCTGCCACCGCCATACAGGATCAGCCCACCTCGCGTCAGTTGTGCTGCAACAGCCGCCGCCGAAGGAACATTCAGTGGGTCGGCCAATGCCGCGATATCATCATTAGTCAGCCGCGGCGGTACGCGCCGATTCTGCTCGGGATCATTTGTACCAGCAAAGACAAACACCAGATTCGAGCCCAACCCTTGCAACTCGCGGGTTACCAGTGTTTGGATGGCGCCACCCAACGCCAGCAGGGTAATCACCGCCCCAACCCCAATAATGATTCCAAGCATCGTCAAAATCGCTCGTAGCAAATTCGAACGCAGGCTGGTGAATGCAACCCGGATAGACTCAATGATATTCATATGTTATATGCCCATAATCAGCAATGAAGCATTGCTACACCGAGGCACCAGGCCCAAAGGGCACCCCGGTCTGGTACCCGGCTCCAGCGTTCTGAGAAGGATGGAAACGCAAAGACGCAAAGGCGCAAATTAGCTGGACAAGTTCCGCTTCAATGCTTCAATGCTTCAATGCTCTTGCACTCTTGCGCTCTTGCGCTCTTGCGCTCTGCGCTCTCACCGGTTCCTTGGCGGGCCAGCGAAGAAATTAAACTTTGTGTCGATACCCTCGATATACACACATTCTTCTGGCTTGACTCCGCCAATAATCTCAATTACCTGTTCATTACTCAAACCGGTCTGCACATTACGTGCATCAAGCTCAGGGTGAACCGGCCACTGCTCACGTGGCAGCGCGCACAAGCCTGGGTTACGCAGCACATCAACCACAATCTGCCCGCGATCATTGCGCACCGCGCGGCGTGGCAGAATCAGCACATTATCGCGTCGGTCGACAATAATATCAGCATTGGTTGACATTCCGGGGCGGACGCGCTGATCACCAGCATTAATGCCAATCCGCACCCGATATGATGTCACCGCCGATTGTGTCACCGCGAGTGGCGCAATCGTCTCGACACGCCCTGTCAGTGCGGTACCGGGCAACGCATCAAGGGTCAGCGTCACTGGTTGGCCATTTGTAATCCGCGAAATATCAACCTCATCGACAGTTACATTCACATGCAGGCGCGAAAGATCAGTAAGAATAACCGCTGGCTGTGCTAGGCTCGGCTTCTCACCAACCTTCAGATTCACTTCAGCAATCTCACCATCGAACGGGGCTGTGAGTGTAGCCTGATCAAGTGCCAGCTTGGCCAAATCAAGCTGTGCCTTGGCACTATCGATTTGTGCCTGAGCCGCCGCAATATCGCCTGTTTGTGGGCCACTCTTGATTTGCGTCAAGCGCGCCTCTGCTTGAAGCACTGCTGCTTGAGCTGCCTGAAGCGCACCAGCACGCTGATCACCCGCTAATTTCGCCAGATTCGCCCGCGCCGCCGCCACCTGAGCACGCCCTGCCGCGATCTGATCTACATCAGCACCAGCCTGGATCTGGGTTAGTTGTGCGTGCGCCACCGTCAGGTTGCCCTCAGCACGCTCAACCCCAGTACGCTCAGCAGCCAGGGCATTATCATAATTGACCTGTGCCTGATGAACATTATTCTCGGCAGTATGAAGCGCTGCCTCAGCCTGAATAAAGGCATCATAATACTGTTGGCGCTGTGAATCATTGAGTGTGTTTGGTTTCGTCTTGCCAGGGTTCGCTGGATCCGCGACACGCCGTACAATCGGGTCGGCACCTGTCTCTTGGACATAATCCCAATTCTGTTTGGCTGTCGAATAGCGTGACTGCGCCTGTGTAAGTGCATTGGTTGTCTGCTCAAGTGCAATTCCAGCATTGGTTTTGGCCGCCGATAGCTGATCGCGTTGTGCTTGCAGCGTTAGCTCAGCATCCTTAATACGTGCCAACTGGGCATCAATATCGCTCTGTTTCGGGCCATTTGTGAGTTTGGCAAGTGCCAGTTGAGCCTGCTGAAGTTGAGCCTGAGCCGCACTCACATCTGCATCTGTTACACCACCCTGGATTTGTAGTAGCTGACCACGTGCCTGTTGAAGTTGCGCTTCAACGGCAGCAATATCTGCCTCGGTCGCACCACCACGCAGCTTCTCATAATTCGCCTGGGCTTGATCGGAGGCTGCTTGCGCCTGTGCCACCCGTAAAAGCAGCTCGCGGTCATCTGCAAGCGCCAGTTGTTGGCCCGATCGCACCCGATCACCAATATCGACCAATACCTCAGCAATCTGCCCGGTTGTCGTAAGACTTAAGTTAATCGTACGATCAGGTTCGATCTGCCCAGCCGCGCTCACTGTCGCAATGAGCGTATCGATACGGGGATTCACGAGGGTAAAGGTGCGCTCCACGGGAGCTTGGCCACCCCGCAGGAGCAGTGCCGCTGCCCCACCAGCCAATAACAACAATACCAGCACCCCGATCAACACACGTGGGCGTGGCAACTTCAACCATTTCATAGGGCACACCTTCAACACATTTGGGATGTTCTTCCCATAAGAATACGACAAATCGCAAAATTTGTCTGTCTCACCTACATACAATCCAAATCTCAGGCATGCAGCATGTTATAATCCCCGCAAGCTGCGTTTGTGTGACAAGAACCGCAGAACCATCGTACGGGCGAACCTTGTGTTCGCCTGCTAAGAACCAAGAACCGCAGAACCAAAAGAGACAAGGAGACAAGGAGCTAAGGAGACAAGGTGGCAAAAAGGGTGGCAAAAGTGGAAACTGCTTCAATGTTTCAATGTTTCAATGCTCCATCGCTCCAACGTTCCATCGCTCCAACGTTCCATTGCTCCAACACTCTGCGCTTTGCGCTCTGCGCTCCATCGCTTCATTGCTCCAGGAGTCCCTATGGATTGCACCTTCGCCCGCCAGCTCCTTGACCAAGGGCTTGAACCAAGTTCACGGCATCCAATCCGGGCCAAACTAGGATTCCATTTGGCTGGTTGTGTTGAGTGCCGCCGATACCACGCGAATCTCCATGAAGCGCTGCTCATGGGCCTACTCCAGGGCACGCCAACCCTACCACTCGATACCCCACCCTCAGCACGCCCCGTAATACGCTGGCCAATCAAACGAATGCTGCAAAGCATTGCCGCTGTAGTGGCAATTATATCGATACTCTTTCTTGCGCGAGTGGCCACTGCCGCATTCACGATTCGCCAGAATGTGCAATCCTATATTGTTCCATCAGCCCTACCACAACCCATCCCAACCCTTATGATTGCAGCATCAGGTGGCGAAACACAGCTACAGATTCCAAATATACAGCCAGTTCAACCAACAGATACACTTCCAACTCAGGCAATACCAACTCCACAAGCCACAGCACAAGCCGCAGTACCTATTCAACCCACCGCATTTGGAGCAACACCGCTCAGTATTATTCCCACACTGCCAGCACTTACGGCCACCCCAAATATTCCATCTGCTGGATCAGAGGCGATCACCGTTCTTCTGCTTGGCAGCGACCGCCGCCCGGGCGAAGGGGAATCGGGACGCACCGACACCGTGATTGTCGCGCGGATCGACCCTGGACTAAGGCGGGTTGCACTACTCTCACTACCGCGTGATCTGATTGTCCAAATCCCTGGGTACGGATACGGGCGTATCAATTCAGCCCTTGTGTATGGCGATCTCTACCCCGAATTAGGCGGTGGCCTCGCACTGGCACGCAGCACAGTCAGCACACTGATCGGTGTACCGATTGATTATGCGGTCATGATCGATTTCGATGGCTTCATCGGCTTGATCAATGCCATTGGTGGAATAGATTTGAACGTACCAAACGCACTCTATGATGGCGCCTATCCAACCATGGATTATGGCTATATGGAGGTAGCCTTCGACCCTGGCCTGCAACACATGGATGGTGATCGTGCGCTCCAATACGCCCGCATCCGCCATATGGATAGCGACTTCGAACGTGCCCGCCGCCAACAATCAATTATTCTTGCAACCGCTCAAACCCTACGCAACCAGAATCCCCTCGCACTGCTTGAAAGCATCAGCAACGCAACCACATCACTTCGCGGCTATATCAGCACAGATCTTCCTGAAGAGCGTATGATCGCCCTGGCTTGGGCACTCCGCGACCTGCATCCGGATACTGTTGAACGCTATGTCGTCGATGAGGAGCTCATTAGCTTCAATGGCGAAGGTGGCAATTGTTCTGGCGCCGACGACTATTGGGCGGAGTGTGTTAACCCCGACACACTCCATTCACTCGTCCAACAATGGCTTGGTTCCTTACACTAATCTGAGTAAAATCTGATGAATCTGATGAATCTGAGAATATCGTCATCAACAAAAGCTACGATCTACCATCAGAATGCCGACAATCTGTAAAAGTATCAAGGCTTCCCAATGCGGTATTCGCCACTTTTCGCTTAACACATAACAGATAGTTTGCATCTTTTAACAAACTATGGTATATTCCCCGCATTGTACTCGATACTGAGAATGACCTGAAACATGTTGTGTCACTAGCAGATTGAAAACATTCATTAATCAATCCATCTGCCAGGCGCGGCGTAAAGGAGATGCTCCATGATCGAGCAGAGGCAACGTCCTCTTATGTCGTCACCAGCGACGGAGCTGGATGCGCTTCAGCGCAAAGCAAACCGTCAACGTGCACGGCACCAGCGGATCGCAAAGCCGATCGTGCTTGGTTGGAAGCAAGTTCAAGCTTCTATTTCCTCTCCAGTTGCGACACTTGCCCGTGTTCCAGCACGGTTCGTCCTTCATTTGGTTGTAGCCTTAGTGCTCCCAATTGCGGTGTTGCTTGGCCAACTGCCACCCGGAGTGCTTGCTCCTACTCAGCAAATAATCACAGGAAACGAATCAAATGCCGATATTGTGGTGCCGCTCGCACCACTCAGCATCGATAACGCCGACGCAATCGGTGATGCTCCACTCCCGGATGATGCCAATATCCCAATTCCGCTCTCACTGATTTCATTGAGCGAAGCATTGGCGCCAGTTGTCGTTCCTGCGGCGATTGTTGGTGAGCGTGTAAACCTACGCAATGGCCCTGGTAGTGAGTATGATGTTGTATCGCGAATGGCGGGCGACACACAGCTACAGGTTATCGGTCGCTATGGCGATTGGTTCCAAGTTCGTGAGCGCGCCGATCAGCTACCTGTTTGGGTATCGGGCGAACTGTTGAATATCAGCGATGCAGCCGCATCGACATTGTTTGAGGTTCAACAAAGCGCAATCCCGCTTCCACCGCCGCCAAAAGTTGGCCTCGTACAAGAGGCAGGCCTCTTGTTACGCGATGGCCCTGGCACGAATTATGTACCAATTACAAGTTTACAGGTTAATACCAAACTAGAACTCCTGGAGATCTATCAGGATTGGTATCATGTTGGTATCCCTGGAAGTAGCGATGGCTGGGTCAAGGGTCAATTCCTCTCGATTGAGCCAGGAATAGTCGCGCGCTTGCTTGTAGCAGATGCGATCCCAGATGCGAATCCAGCACTGATTGGTCGCATTTTGGAAGATAAAGTCAATCTGCGCAAGGGCCCAGATTCACGTTATGCCAAGGTTGGCCTCACCACCGCGAACATCCAAGTCGATTTGCTCGGCAAATACAAGGATTGGGTGCGTGTGCGGCTTCCCGATGGCACCAAAGCATGGGTCTTTAGTGATCTTGTTGGGGCAACATCACACGTCATGCGGCGTGTTCCTGTCAGCAAAGATTTCCCTGCGTTGCCAGTTACTGCACGAGCACGTGGCAATAGCCCTGGCCTTGCTGGTATTGCTGCCAGTGGTGATGTTGCAAGCTTTGCCATTCAGTTTGTTGGGTATCGTTATCGCTGGGGTGGCACTAGCCCAAGTCGCGGCTTCGATTGCAGTGGTTTCACCAGTTATATGTATGCGCAATATGGCGTTGGCCTACCTCGAACGGCTGCATCACAGTACAGCAGTGGTGCCCATGTTGGCTCAATTGATAGCCTAGCACCTGGCGATCTTGTGTTCTTCGCCAATACCGGTGGCCGCCGTGGCATTTCGCACGTTGGCCTGTATCTTGGCGGTGGGCGTATGATCCACGCAATGACGCCACGTTACGGCGTGCAAGTTTCTAACGTCTATGATCGCTATTGGGTCAGCCATTTCGTTGGTGGGGCACGCCCAAGGCGCTAATCATATCAGCAACTCAGTAGGATCCAGACACGGAGGCATCAGTCCTCCGTGTTCTGTTTTGTGCCAACTCATAGTACAATCGCACCAGCCGAAGAATCCATACTAAAGGAGTTCTCTATGAAAGGCCTTATTCTCAGTGGCGGTAAGGGCACGCGCCTGCGCCCTATCACCTATACAAGTGCAAAACAACTCGTACCAGTAGCCAATAAACCGGTGCTCTTTCGGGTGATTGAAACCATCCGTGATGCAGGTATCGATGAGATCGGGATTGTGATCGGCGATACTGGCCCCGAAGTACAAGCAGCCGTTGGCGATGGCAAACGATGGGGTGTACGGATCGAATATATTCCACAAGATGCCCCACTCGGCCTCGCCCATGCTGTTCGGATCGCGCGGCCCTTCCTTGGCAATGATCGCTTTGTGATGTTCCTTGGTGATAACTGCATCCAGGGAGGGATCGCGCCATTGATCGCCCAATTTGGAGCAAGTGATTATAATGCGCAAATCGTGTTGAAACGTGTTGCCAACCCACAGCAATTCGGTGTTGCAGAACTGGATGCACAGGGTAAGATCCTACGCTTGGTCGAAAAACCACGCCAACCGCCATCCGATTTAGCCCTGGTTGGAATCTATATGTTTGATCCATCGATCTGGGAGGCTGTCGAAGCGATTAAGCCATCCTGGCGCGGCGAGTATGAAATCACCGACGCGATCCAATGGCTCGTCGAGAATGGGCGGCGCGTCTTCCCATATATCCACGAGGGTTGGTGGATCGATACTGGCAAGAAGGATGATATGCTAGAGGCTAATCGGCTGATTCTGGAAGAACTACAAGGATCGCTGGAAGGCTTTATCGACCGAGAATCACATGTGATCGGCAAGGTTATCATCGAAAAAGGTGCCGAAATCGTCAATAGTACCATTCGCGGCCCAGCAATCATTGGTGAAGGCACCCGCATTGTCAACTCCTACATCGGGCCGTTCACATCAATTTACCACCACTGTGTGATTGAGGGCAGTGAGATCGAACACTCAATTGTGCTGGAACACTGTACGATCCGCGATATGCCAGCCCGTATGGAAGATAGCCTTGTGGGCCGCTATGTTGAAGTAACCCGCTCGCCGTTGAAACCCAAAGCCTACCGTCTGGTTCTAGGAGATCATTCAACAGTCGGCGTGTTGTAAGACCCCGTAAGCACAAAACCGCGTAGATATAGGTACGCTTGCACTCTCACCCACTGAGTGCTAAAATGCACTTGACAAAAGCTTCATCGGCATGTACTATAAGGGCGTTGGCACTCGAATGATGAGAGTGCTAACGCCCAATTGATTGCGGTTCATCAGTATTATTCAGGAGGCAGAAGGTCATGAGTGACTTTCGAATTCGGCCATTGGCAGACCGAGTAGTGGTCAAGCCAGTTGAGCGCGAGGAAAAGACAAAGGGTGGTATTTTTCTTCCAGATACCGCGAGCAAAGAGCGGCCAATGGAAGGCACTATCCAGGCTGTTGGCGAGGGCCGCCGTGATGATAACGGCAAGCTTATCCCAATGAGTGTGAAGGCCGGCGATCGGGTGCTATTCGCAAAATACAGTGGCACCGAGTACAAGGTCGATGATGTTGAGTATCTGATCATGGCCGAGAAGGACATTCTAGGCATTGTTGTCGGATAATATTGTTGTCGGATAATATCGGTAGATGTTCGTTTCAAATATATTGGTAGTACCATTTCTATTCAAAGGAGTTTCACTGCAATGGCGAAGCAGCTAGAATTCAGTGATGCAGCACGCCGCTCGCTCAAGCGTGGCGTGGATGCAGTTGCTGATGCGGTAAAGACAACCCTCGGCCCACGCGGCCGCAATGTTTCGATCGATAAGAAGTTTGGCGCCCCAACCGTCACACACGACGGTGTCACGGTTGCCAAGGAGATCGAGCTCAAGGATCCATTCGAGAACATGGGCGCTCGGCTCTTGGTTGAGGTTGCCACCAAGACCAATGATGTCGCCGGCGACGGTACGACCACTGCAACAGTTCTGGCACAGGCGATTGTCACCGAAGGCCTCAAGGTTGTCACCGCTGGTGCAAACCCAATGATGATCAAGCGTGGCCTGGACAAAGGCGCAGAGGCGATTGTTGCTGAGCTGCGTGCGATGGCAAAACCAGTGCGCGACCGCGCCGACATTGCCCATGTTGCGACGATCTCAGCCGCTGATCCAGACATTGGCGATCTGATCGCCGAAGTTATGGAGAAGGTTGGCAAGGATGGCGTCATCACCGTCGAAGAGAGCAAGGGTATTGCCTTCGAAAAGGAATACACCGAGGGTATGCAGATCGACCGTGGTTATATCTCGGCCTACTTTGTCACCAATTCAGAGCGTATGGAAGCCGAACTCGACGAGCCATACATTCTGATCACCGATAAGAAGATCTCCAGCATCCAGGAAATCCTACCAGTGCTTGAGAAGGCGCTGCAGGTCACCAAGAATCTGGTGATTGTTGCTGAGGATGTTGATGGTGAGGCGCTAGCGACACTGGTTGTCAACAAGCTGCGCGGCACCGTGAATGTTCTAGCGGTCAAGGCTCCTGGCTTTGGCGATCGCCGCAAGGCCATGTTGCAGGACATTGCGATCCTGACGGGTGGCACGGTTATCTCGGAAGAGATTGGCCGCAAACTCGACACCGCAACCCTGGATGACCTAGGCCGTGCGCGCAAGGTTATCACCGACAAGGACAACACGACCTTCATTGAGGGCCGTGGCGACGAGAAGGCCATCCGTGGCCGCGTCGAGCAGATCCGCGCTCAGATCGAAGTCACAACCAGCGATTTCGACCGTGAGAAGCTGCAGGAGCGACTGGCAAAACTCGCCGGTGGCGTCGCAGTGCTGAAGGTTGGTGCCGCAACCGAGCCAGAACTTAAAGAGAAGAAGCACCGCGTTGAGGATGCACTCTCGACAGCACGCGCTGCTGTTGAGGAAGGCATGGTTCCCGGTGGTGGCGTTGCTCTGATCAACGCAATCTCCGCGCTGAACAATGTCGTCGTCAGCCACGAGGACGAGAAGTATGGCATCCAGATCCTGCGCCGCGCGCTCGAAGAGCCGCTACGCCAGCTGGCCCGCAACGCCGGTGAGGATGGCGCGGTGATCATAGACACCGTGCGCCGCGGACAGAAAGAGACAGGCGACAGCAGCTACGGCTATAACGTTCTGACTGGCGAGCTTGGTAATCTGATCGAGCAGGGTGTCATCGACCCTGTGAAGGTTACCCGCAGCGCGGTGCAGAACGCAGTTTCGATTGCCGGCCTCTTGCTGACAACCGAAGCGCTGATTGCCGATCTGCCCGAGGAGAAGACCCCATCCATGCCGGGCGGCATGGGTGGCGGCGGTATGGATTTCTAACGTCTCAACACCGAACATGCACCTGTTGGTATGTATACCAACAGGTGCATTTTTATTCCCTGCAATGGCGGTTCTGTGGTACCATATCTCTACACAGTAATTCTATTCCTAAAGAAGAATATGTGAACCAACCCAAGGGCATAGTCCAGGTGAATAGCTGCATGCTGCAACAAGAGCATCGGAATCAGCGTAGGATTGTAGGGCAGCGCTACAGTCTGTTCGTACGCGCCGCACCACAAAGGCTATCTCCATGACCAGCACGCCACCAAGCACGGCAACAACCGAACTTACAATCCTTTGCCCACACTGCCGTAAACCAAATGCACGGCGGTTAGATCGGCTACGCCAGGCGCGGTTCTGCCAACATTGTGGCCGTGATGTTGTATTGAATAATGACGGCCCACGCTACTATATCACTAAGGTCATCAAGGAAGGCGGGCAAGGCGCGGTCTACCAAGCGGTTGATGATCAGATGAAGATCTATGCTGTCAAGGAAATGCTGGATCGCTTTTTTGATCCGCGCGAGCGCGAGGAGGCAATCACACGCTTCGAGACCGAGGCGCGTATGTTGCAATCTTTTCAGCATCCGCGTATTCCACGTGTGTATGCAAACTTTAAGGACGATGAGCGCCATTATTTGGTGATGGACTTTGTGCGTGGCGATGATCTAGAGGATATTGCGAAACGTGAAGGGAAACTCTCTGAAGCCCAGGTATTGATCTGGGCAAATCAGATTTGCGATGTACTCGATCTCCTGCACCGCCAGAATCCACCTATTATTTTTCGCGACATGAAACCCTCGAATATTATGATCGAGCGTGAGGGCAATGGCGTCAAACTGATCGACTTTGGCATTGCGAAAGTCTTCGCGCCAAGTGTACGCGGAACACAGATCGGCACACCCGGATACGCACCACCAGAGCAATATCAGGGTATAGCAGCAGTTGAATCGGATGTATATGCACTCGGAGCCACGTTGCATCACCTTTTGACGGGTCGCGATCCGCGCGATTTCCCAACTGAGATGTTCAAATTTCCACCAATTCGCTCGCTCAACCCAGCTATTTCCGAACGAACAGCAGTAGCAATTGAACGCGCAGTTCAAGCCAAGCTTGAGGATCGCTTTCACTCAATCAGCGAGTTCCATGCGGCACTCCAACCAATTCGTGTCGCAGAACCACAACGCCCAGCCCGCAAAACGCAACCTATTCCTGCTGTGCCGGTCATGCCACTCCCACAACAACCGCCTGCAGTTGCGGTAGCACGCCCAGGCGCATCGGTTGGGCCACAAGCACAACAGCCTATACAGGCCACAATCCCGCCTGCTACAGTGGCTCCTGGACAATCACAACCGGCCAAACCCAAGCGCAATTGGCGTGGCCAGATCATTGGCGTGGTGTTCGCACTGATCGCCCTGGTGCTGATCGCCGCAACTGTCATTGCGCTCCCTGGTGTCACAACCGATTTGTTACCGCGCATCCAAAATGTGACACCAACCGCACGGGCAACAAGCAGTGCACAATTCACAATCAATGATGAAGAGTTAGTTGTACCGACCGGACAAGATGTGCGTACTGCATATGCTACACTCTTCCTTGAGCGTGCCAAAGCGCAGTATGGCCCGGAGACTGTTGTGAATGCAAGCACCTTAAGCTTTATTGGTCAACCTGAGGCGTTAGGTGATGAGGCAGGCGGTACGCGCTACAAAGCCTCAATGCAGGGGTTTGTCAATTTTCCACGCTAAGTATTCCGCAGGATATAGAGGAGGCGGCCAGTTGGCCGAAGAGATATGAGCTTTCTTGATAACCTTACCAAAAGGGTGAGCCAGGGTGTCGAGCGTGCTAGGTTCGAGGCCGACAAAATACAGCGGACACTACGGCTCGAGAGTGAGCTTGGCGACCTCAAGAAACAGCTTGATGGCAAACGGCTTGAATTCGGTGATCGTGCGCTCGAACTGTATCGTGCTGGAATGATACAATCGCCAACGCTAGGTTCGATTCTACGAGAGATTGAGGCCTTCCAGCAAAAATCAACTCTGAAAGAGGAAGAACTGAAGATAGCTCAGGGCGAACAATTTGTTGAGCCTGCTGGCGCTGCACCAACTCCCAGTGCCCAGCATGTTCCAGTTAGTGTTGAGCCTGCAACTCCACCAAGCTACACACCGCCAAGTTATACGCCACCACCAACCCCTCCAGCTACATCGGCTGCGCAGGTTGGCACAAAATCCTGCCCCAACTGCCAGTATGAAATGCCAACAACCGCAGCATTCTGTCCTAATTGTGGGATGCGTGTCACCGGGTAAATACATATGGGCAATGGCACCAATGTGCCGATTGCCCACACTTCTTCAATAGCTCAAGTAACCTAATGTTTTTTGATGTTAATTGATTCTTGCCTCTTGCATACGAACCATTGTCTTTGCCAGTGCTTCCTGCGGGCTGCGTACCGTTGAAATACCATCAAGAGCAATCCCCAGCTGGGTGAGTGTGATTGCCACATCCGATGAAATGCCACTAATCGTCACCTCACAACCAAGTAATCGTAACGCCTGAACCATTCCGATCAGCCCACGCGCAACGCCAGTATCAACCATTGCAACCCCAGCGATATCCAACACAATATGGCGTGCGCGCTGGCTATGCGCTTTTTCTAGCAGGCTCGTGGTTAAATCATGGGTTCGGCGCGCATCGAGATGGCCAACTAATGGAGCAAAAAGAACGCCATCGGCCAATTGAGTGGCAGGGATTTCCAGGCTGGCAACCAACGCAAGTAAACGCCGCTGCTCTTCTAATTGAGATTGTGCTTGCTCATTGGCAATGCTCAATGCGTGTGCTTGCTCTTCGGCTTGTTTACGCGCGCCCTCAGCATGCTGAGCATTCAGCTCGGTTTGCTTCAGCGCGCGATCAGTAATCAAACGTGCCAATATCATGCCACCAACAACCATGGCATAAATCACAATATTCGCTGGATCTGCATACACCCCACTAAACCCAGCCTGTCCTAATAAGATCAGCAAAACACATATCGCTGAGCCTGCAACCCATGGCAAGCTCGACACAATCAGTGCAACCGTTGCTGGGATGAAAATTGCGGGAGCGAATTTCAGCGTGACATATGGCTCCGGAACAGCAAAGAAGGCAATAGTTCCTAAAACGACAAGCACAACTCGCGCATGATCCCATCCACGCCGATACGCAATAAGCAGCCCAATATCTAACACGCAGATAATCGACGCAACAATACTCAACAACACAAACCCTTGCGTGATGAGCGAGTAGAGTGCAAAAATAGCAGTCCCTATGCTGAGTAGGGCTAAGAAGGCAATCGTAACATTGCGCTGTGTAATTGGCATAGTAGTCCTTAACAGAATAGTTTGTCCTACAACCAACTATGTCTGATTTACTCGGCGACCCAGAATCCAAGTTCGTGGTTACGCCCTATGCCGATTATACGCCCATCTTGAGCAGATAGGGCGTTACGAATTGTAAGCAATGTGTGATCATCAGCAGCGTAATTGCGACCACCTGTCGTTCTACGCGCCCAAAGGTGATCATATATCACTCGCCGCCAAGCATGATCATCAAGCCGCATGAGTGGGCCATGCGACCAATACAAATCTTCGTTGCCACATAAAAATGGTGGCCGTAACATGCCGATTCGTGGGCGACCCGAACCGACATACACCGAGAGCGGTGGGATCGGCTCCGCATAATATGCCTGTATGAGTTCCGCACGTGTTGGGGCGTGGCCAAGTTGCATACCAAGTTGGTAGCCATACTGGGCTTCTTCTGTTGCGGGATCATGCCAACTGCCGCGGAACAGGTAGGTGAGAATCGGCCCCGAGGCATGCGCGGTTGTCTCAACGAGTTCCGTAAAGAGCGCTGGCAGATCGGGCGCATCTACCGCAGCAGCAATCTGATCAAAAGCGCCTGCAACACGTACCCGTAATTGCAGGCGCTGATAGCATTCACGGCGCGCAGCATTGCCAACCAATCGTTGAAGTGTTTCACGCAAGAATGCCGCATATATTGCACCCCGATCAGCTGGGATGCGACCAATCAGAACAATTGATTCGACACCATACCGATACAACCGCTCAAACACTTCACGCTGTGCGGCTTCCGCCCAATGATAATAACCATCCAGATCAGAGGGGGCAGCCAATATCCCGCCCTGTGCGAGATAGGCGCGGCGCGTACCACCCATGGCTAATGCCCAACACGAATGCCCAGCCTCACACACCTGTTTGGCGATTGCAGTCTCACTCAGGCTCTGAAAAGTAGCAAGATCAACTGGCTGCATATTACGCGGCCATCTCAAGCTCAAGCGGAACCATGACAACACTCAATAAGGCACTTAGTGTGAATGCTCGTACAACCCGTATCGGCTGGTAGAGCTCCTTGCCGATCCATACCTGACTGCGATCAGCCACTAATGGTCGGTAGTGCTGTATCATCCAATTGGTCGCAGCATCTAGAGCTTGCCTGCCATGTTCAGGAAGTACACCTGCCCGATCCAGCGCACACAGCATCTGAGTAGCATAAGCAGTTTCTTCCATGGAAGCAGATCGCACACCCCAAGATCCATCGGCGCGCTGATTATCGAGCACAACTGGCAGTGTGTCGAGCGCTTTACGCTCCATCCCGGCTTGGCAGAGCGCTTCTACAATATGGCCGGTTAGGTAGAGCCAAGATGTATGCCATTTATCACCGTTCCATACTCCTTCCGGGGTACACTGCTCTAGAAGGAATTGAATCGGTGCCGCAGCATTTTCGCCCAACAGGGTTAACGCATGCGCCGCATGCGCCGTTGCCGAAAGTGAATACTGCAACTCACCAATATAGGTGTTATACGCACCTGGACGATTCGGTGCGAAGCGTTGGATAATTGCTGGATCATAGTATCGCCCAGTTGCTGCAAGCATTGCTAGGGTTGTTCCAGTAATATCGCCATCACCAACAAACCAATCGCTCATGCCAATACCTGTATTGCGCAGTGAACTTTCTACCAGGGCAAGTTGCTTATGAACAAGTGGTTGTAACTGTGGGTGATCAAACATCCCAGC
>JANLSE010000713.1:0-3142 GCA_031362265.1 Roseiflexaceae bacterium | reverse complement strand
CCTGGGCACGCCGATTACGCAAAACCTGGAAGGCTAATCGCCATACGCCGGGCACTGCACCGCGCGCACTCCCAATCTGGATCGCGCCACCCAAGCGCGTCATCCCAACCTGGCGACGTGAATTGGCTGGAGCCTTCCCTGCCGCTGAGGTAATCGTCATTCGTGACCACACTGACGTCGATCGCTGGATGCTGCGCTGCGCCGAGAGCGATGCACCGGCGGTTATCGCGCTGATTGCGCACTCTACTAAAGCCGCAACCGGCATACGCTGGCAGCCAGCCATTCAGGCAACCTGCACCACAACTCACATTCCAGAGTTGGACCCACCTGCTGAGTTGCTTCCCGATCTCGACGCGCAGCGTGAGCGCTGGAACGGGCCGATTACTGGTTACCGCGAGCGCGCAAGCGGCCAGATCCTGATGACCACCAGCGAACGACAGAGCTTCTGCTGCCCAGACTGTGGTGCGACCATTCTTGCGGTACCGCGTGGTAAACCGATCGGCGAAGAGGCAGACGATGCTGCTGAGCCAGTGACCTCGCGCACCTACTTCGAGAAGAAGCGCCGCTGGTGTGCTGCATGTAGCGCACCACTCTGGAGTCTGATGAAAACCGAGGCGCGTGAGCGCAAGTATCCCCAGACGCCATTTTCCACATGGTCGAATGCCGTAGGTCGCGGCGTTCGCTCCACTACAAACCAGCCATCGCGCATCACGCCAGATGGTACGCCTGGCTCGGTCTGCCCAGACAGCTTCTCGCCCTATCAGTACTTCTATCGCAAGTATCGCGGCTGCGCGGCATTGGCCATTATCGACGAGAGCCATAATGGCCGCTCGGAGAGCACCGATATTGCCCAGGCCCATCACCAGATGATGCTTGGCAGCCAGTGTCGTATTCTTGCGTCTGGTACGCATACGGGCGGCGAGCTACGCCATCTCTACCATTACGTGTTTCGCTATCACCCGCAGTTCTGGCTGCGGCTTGGCCTTGGCTGGAATGATGTTGATGCCGCCGTGACGCGCTATGGCGTGGTGCAAGAGCATATCACCGAGCGCGAGAGCGATGCACGACGCGGCAGTGGTGCTGTCGATCGCACAACCAGTGTGATTGAGGTGCCGGGTATCAGCGCCACGCTGCTTCCTCACTTTCTCAGCGAGATGGTCTATATCGGCGTTCTCGATGTGGGCGCCTACATGCCCAAGCTTGTCGAAATTCCGGTGCTGGTCGACATGGCCGATCCAGCGCTTGATGAGCATCTCACCAATGTCGCTGAGGAACTGAGCGCTGCCAGGGATGCGCTTGAAGCCACCCAGGACGCCGAGCCTGATTCTCACGACGTCCCCACCAGTGCGCAGCGGGTTGCCGAGTTAGAGGCAGCCGCAATGAGCGCCCAGGAGTGGGTTGATCAGCGCGATCTGGCTGGGCACTACCGGCGCATTACCGACCATCTCGATCAGTTGGCGGAGGAGCGCAATAACGCCGCTCGGCTAGCCAAAGGCAGCATCCCGCGCTGGTGGAGCGTCATGCCGATGGTTGAGCCACGCTTTACTGTGGTGCAGAAGCTGCGCGGGCCGTGGGGCGATATTCTCGGAGAACAGTGCATTCTCAGCGCGCCAGTGCTGGCCGCCGAACATATCTATCCATTAGAGAGGAGGGTTATTGAGATTGTGACTAGCGAACGCGCCCAGCAGCGCCGGGTGATGCTGTTTGTTGAGCAGAATCACGAGCGTATGACCGCGCATCGTTACCGCAGTGTGCTGCATACATTTGATCCGTGGGTGTTGCCACATATGGACCCCGAACTGCGCGAGGATGCCATCAAGGCAGCGGTCGAGAGCGGCCATCAGGTCGTGATTGTTCCCTACACGCATGTCTCAGAAGGGCTCAATCTCCAAAACGAACTCGACACGATTATCTGGGTCGAGATGGCGCAGAGCCATTATCTGCGCGATCAGGCCTCACGCCGCATCTGGCGTTTGGGCAAGACCTTTCCAGCACACATCCCAGAGGCTGCGCGCGATGTGCGCATCTACTATATGGTCTATCGCGGGACGGGCGGGCACAAAAAGCTGCACAAACTCGGGCAGCAGAATGGCGCGGCCATCCTTTTTGCGGGCGACACCCCTGATGGTGCGCTGGTGAAGCAGGCTGGTGCCGATCACACCGCGCTCGCCAAGCTCAGCCGCAACCTCGATACCAATGATGAGACCAATCTTGACGATACCTTCGCACGACGCAATGCCGAGCGCTTTGCAACGCTCCAGCGTGGCCGTGAGTGGGTTGGCGTTGTCGACCAACTGCCAGCGCTACTAGCGAGTATCCGTGCCGAGCTTGGCCAGGTGGTGAGCACCTCACCACTCATGATCGAGCTGCCCGCTCCGATGCTTGAAATTCCATGGCCTTCTGAACCCGTAGGCATCGAGCAGCTGAGTCTGTTTGGCAGTGATGGCCTGGTGCCACGCACCCATGCCAGAAGCTCACCCAACCTCATTCAGCTCAGCCTATGGTAGCGCGCTGATTCGTCATGGTGTGACAGCTAGCTGTACTCCCTTCGCTCGTGACTGACCACGCATAAGTAAGACTGGTTGTTCAATCTCTTTTCCATGCCAGTAATGGCCTTTGAAATCTTTTCGCTGTGGCGATCTGCGCATCGCCCAGCAGGGTGGTGCGCTGGTCGCTTCAATCTGAAGGAGCATCCCGATGACCACCCAGTATTACCCGGACTCATACGATTCCACCATCTCAAGCGCAGCCTACTTTGCGATGTGGCAGCAGGGCCATATAAGTAGCCCAGAAGCGCTCAGCACGATGTGCGCTGATCTCCAGCTGCTTGACGAGACACTGACCCTGTTGACTTCGCAGCGCAATGCCTTACGAGTACACATTGACATCATTGTCGCGCAAAGCGAAGGGACGACTGCGCGAGCTGGCGCGAGCTACTTGGGGCGCACTGAATCTCAATCGCCAGTGTGGCAGGATATGCTGCCTTAGCACAACCACGCTACCCGATCACTTCGTCACCCGATCGACTCATCACTCAATATTTGTGTATTCTTCCTCGCCTTGGCGGCCACCGCGCCCCGAGGGTGTGGTGGCCGTTGGGCAATACTGCTCAGAAGGAGCCACCCAATGACCACCACACAAG
>JANLSE010000683.1:0-5472 GCA_031362265.1 Roseiflexaceae bacterium | reverse complement strand
CGCCATTCTTGGCATCCCAACCTAGCGGGCCAGCTGGAAATGGCTCTGGTATAATTGGTAGATCAAGCTGCTTGCCATCACGCTCAATCGTAATGGTAATTTTGGAAGTAGCATCAGCTGATTCAATCGTCCGTTTCAGATCAAAGAAGACCTGTTGCTGTGAGAGATCGCCAATTGCCGCGCCATTCCAGGCAATTAGGTGATCCTTGAGAAACAACCCTGCCTTTTCAGCCGCACTGCCCGGTTCCACATATACAATCGTGGATGATTGTGCATCCAAGACAATACCAAGCACCACAGGAACACTAAGTTCCGTTTGAACTGGTGTTGATGTCGCCTTAGCACTCACAGTTGGTTCGGGAGGCGCAAGGTATTGGGGCGGGGCGGGCGTATTGTCTACTGGTGTCTCGATGCTAACGGGAGTTATTTCTGACGCTACCCCAGCTACAGAGAATCCAATCGCCACCGCTCGGCCAATCAATATCAGCACAGCAGTCAGAACAACAATGAGGGCGAGCACATTAACACGGTTTCTACTCGAACGTGATGCTCGATCAGGCATATCTTACCTTTGAGGGTCAAGCCACCAGCCTGCATTGTCTGTTGATCGCTGGCTTGTCCGCGATCGGTATAGCGTATGTACAGCATCACACGATGGGTACTGCGTGTCGCACCTGCAATGATCTGCCAAGATACGCCATCATCGGCTGTATACTCTACGCAGGCATCTGCTTCCACGCCGCTAATCCAGCTCGAATCAGTTCGATGCCACTCGCCCTACAGACATCGCCGCCCTCACCCTCACCATATACCGAGACAACCGCATACGCTGCGACCTTACCGGTCGCCATAACTGTCTCGATCGCCGCCTGCACCTGGGCCATATCCGGGCCATTTGGCTCACGGGTGCGATGGTTCGGCACATAGCGCTCATCGAGGATATCCGAATCGATATGCAGATACAAGTAATCGCAGCGCGCCGCCAGTTGATCAATCGCTTCACTGAGCTCAACATCGCCATAGAAGCCTGGCGCCACCCGCGCAATCTGCACATCGGTGGCACGAATCAGCTGCTCCTCCGGCTTATCCAAATTGCGCACATCAACCATCACAATTCGCTCAGTGGGCAATGGGCAGACGATCTGTGATTCCTCGCGCCAGAATGGGTGAGCTAGGCCAGCCGCCACCGCAACCGGCATGCCACCCAGCATTCCAGAAAGGGTTGTTTTCGGCGTGTTGAAATCACCATGCGCATCAAACCAGACCAGCCCGATTCGGGCAGCTGGCCCGAGCGCCTGCTGTAGGCCACCCACTACCCCGGTAATATGTGAACAATCACCGCCCGTCATCAGCACGCCCTTACCCGCACGCCGCGCCTCGGCCACATCGCGGGCAATTGCGCCACCCATCAACCCCAGATTATCTGGGTCGTTCGGCATGCGCCGCTCCTCTGGCATGCGCGGCTCACTTAGCGTTACTGGAACCCCAGCTGCATCATACACTCCCGATGCACGATAGGCATCTATGCAGCGTTCATCGCGTGGTGCCAGGCGGCTGCCACCATAGCGAACCCCTACAACATGTAGGGCTTGCAAGTCTGTTCCAACAGACATATTAACTACTCCTCTACTCGCTCGCATGATCAATTCGCCACCAACTCTTTCACCGTTATCATCCGCCCGCCGATCTGATCGCACGGGTTCGAGCGCATAGTAACGATTGCCTGCCAGAATGCGCCATTCTGCCAATTGGGCCAGAGCTGCGCACGAATCGCAATTTCCCTCGGAAAGCCAAGCGCCACATCATAGCGAACATTGAGCGTCGTGACACGCTTACATGGACAACCGCTGCCAACACATACCGGCTCAAGCCGCTCATACTCTTCGATCAGCAGAAACAGACTGCTTATTGTGCGGCCATGCCGCCCACACGGCATCTCATAGCCCCAAGCCACGAGCTCATCACGCACCTGATAGTCAGTTATGCAATTAGATTCTTCCAGTAACATCCGGTAACTAGCTGGCCTTTGTGCAAGCCAGCGCTCTTTGGCTACCATGAGTGCTGTATGATTCACTACTGGATCACGCTGTGTAGCCAACGCCAAGCCTCCACACATGAGTGTGGCGCACAAACAGGCGATACCAATAGCGATCCAGATTCGGTGTCGCACGGCTTCCTCACTGATGCACATGCGGGTATGTTATGGGGACAGCGCGATTATAGCATACGCAGTGGTATAATTGCAGAGGCAAACCGAGCTGTATTTTTGGGGAATAGACCATGATGCCCGCAACACAGCGCCCGCTCAATATTGTTCTGCTGGGGCCGCCAGGTGCAGGGAAAAGCACAATCGCCGAAGCCTTGGTTGCACAACATCGCATGATTCCAATCTCGACGGGCCAACTGCTTCGTAGTGAAATCAAATCGCGTACTGCACTCGGCCGCATCGTTGCAGGGATCATCGATCAAGGCAACCTCGCCCCCGATTCGCTTATGGATCGGGTCTTGCGTGCAAGCCTAGAAACACTCGACCCAGATGAAGGTATTTTACTTGATGGCTACCCGCGTACGATGCACCAGGCACTTGGCCTTGGCTTAACACTCGCCGATTATGGCCGTACGCTCGATCTGGTTGTTGCCCTCGAGATCAACGACTCTGTGGTTGTTCAGCGCCTCAGTGGCCGCCGCATATGTGAGGGCGCAGGCGAGCCTTTCCCGATCCATATTGACGATTTGGCCAGTATGTTACGCTGCCGTGAGCGAGGGGGTACTGCGGTACAACGTGAGGACGACAAACCCTCGGTGGTACAGCAACGCCTAGCAGTGTACCATGAACAAACCCGTCCGCTTATGGAATTCTATACCGCTGAAGAACGCCTATCTCACGTCGATGCCTCAGATGCGCCAGCCACAGTTGCTCGGCGTGTACTGGCCGTTCTAGAACAAATCACAGCGTAGCGACGCATAATATCGCGTTGCTACCACCGAGAAACCCTATGCCGCAAACACCGCTCAACATTCTCATCATGGCCGCCGAGATGGTTCCGTTTGCAAAAACTGGTGGATTGGCCGATGTCGTAGCCGCTCTACCCAAAGCACTGCGCGCACAAGGCCACGATGTACGTGTCACAATCCCGCGCTATGGGCGAATCGATCCACAGCGCTTCGCTATGCAACCTGTACTAGCGCCATACCCGGTTCCTATGGATGATCGTACGGTCGAAGCTGCATTACTCAGCGCGGAAGCTCCCGGCAATGTGCCAGTCTACTTTGTCGACAACGAACAATATTATGCTCGCGATGGCATCTACATGTATGAAGATGATGCCGATCGCTTCATCTTTTTCTGCCGTGCGGTACTCGAAGGACTCCGCCATCTTGATTGGCGGCCGGATGTCATTCATTGCCACGATTGGCATACTGCGCTTGTGCCCAATTGGCTCAAAACGGTCTATCGCGACGATCCATTCTTCGCCAACACTGCCTGCGTCTACACGATCCACAATCTGGCCTATCAGGGGATATTTGGCCATCGGGTGCTAGAAATTGCTGGTGTGGATGAATTTGGCTTCCTAGCCCATCCCGATATCCCGCACCTCAATGATGCGGTGGATTTTATGGGCCGTGGGATCTATTACGCCGACATTATCACAACGGTGAGCGAAACCTACGCTGCCGAGATTCTCACCCCCGAGCGCGGTGAACGACTCGATCCGCTCTTGCGTGATCGCCAAGATCATCTCTTTGGGGTTCTAAATGGAATCGATACAGAAATTAATAACCCAGCAACCGATCCATACCTGGTAGCCCATTATGATCAAAGCGATCCAAGTGGCAAACAGGATTGTAAAGCCGATCTGCAACGCGAGGCTGGGCTGCCTGAGCGCCCGAAGACCCCAATTATTGGGATTATCTCGCGATTGGCAGATCAAAAAGGCTTCGATCTGATCGATCAGGTGATCGAGTCGCTCTTACGCGACCACGACATACAACTGATTATCCTTGGGACCGGAGATCAGCGCTACCACGAGCGATTGCTCACATTGCGAGTCCGCATGGTTCGAAGCGTGATGGCATCAGGAACATATCGGCACCAGCATAGATTTTCTGAGCAATTGCTGCTTTGAATGTCAGGAACAGTGCTAATCGTTCTGGGTAGCGTACTCGCAATGTGAGCAATCGCTATGGGACGATCCCAATTGTACGAGCCACCGGTGGCCTCGCCGACACCGTTCAGGATTACGATCCCGCTACTGGCCAGGGGAATGGGTTTGCTTTCCAACCCTATGAAGCACTTGCACTGTATGGCGCTCTTGTGCGTGCACTGGAACATTATCATCAACCAGCTAGCTGGCAGGGCCTCATCCAACACGCCATGGCCTCCGACCACTCCTGGGATGCCTCTGCTCGTCGTTATGTAGAATTGTACCGATTAGGAATCAAAAGTCACGAATCGGCTGCCAGAAACACCTGACTTCCGATCCATGACTATTGAAGATTCGGGCATCCAGAGGGCAGAATAGCTACCCTCTAGATATCCATTCCTAGTTTGTTACGCATCTACCCGACGGTCGCCTAATCCCATTGGTAGAGCCGCTGGGCGTTCGCATGTGCTTTCTACCATAATATGGCAGCCCTCACGCGAAGAATCGTGGAAGGCATGCATGAGATCCAGCACATGGAAGGCTAAATCGCCATTAACCCGATGCTGGCGCCCGCTACGGATCGCTGTTGCCATATCAGCAACGCCTAAGCCACGGCTATTCTTGGTGAAGCCATGCGAAAGCGGAACCTCGCTCCAATCCTTCGCCCCTGCCCGCCGAATCAGTACCGGCCCATCGAATGTATTTGGGTCTGGCACGCTTAGAGATCCGGCTGAGCCATAGATCTCAATTCGTGGCAAGTTCGCTGCCCAGATGTCGAAACTGGTAATAATCGTGCCAACAGCACCGCTATGAAAATCCATGATGCCAGCAATATGGGTCGGTATTTCAACCGGGATCTTATCGCCATAGTTCAACTGATTCGTGACTGTCCGCTCCGCAAAACTAATTTGTGCAGAACCAGTCACCCGCTTCACAGGGCCTAATAGGTTAACCAACGTTGTGAGATAATACGGCCCCATATCAAACATCGGCCCACCGCCGACCTGGTAGAAGAAGCCTGGGTTTGGATGCCAGCTCTCTGGCCCATGGCTTGGCATAAATGCAACTGCTGCAACTGGCTGGCCGATCCAACCATCATCGATCAGCTTGCGGCAGGTTTGGATGCCACCACCCAGGAAGGTATCTGGCGCACAGCCAACCCGGACACCCTTGGCCTTGGCCAATTCAACTAACTGCTTACCATCGGCACGCGCCACTGCTAATGGCTTCTCGTTATACACCGATTTCCCAGCCGCCACCACTTGCAACGCTACTTCCGCATGCGCCGCCGGGATGGTCAAGTTAATCACAATCTCAATCTCGGGAT
>JANLSE010000057.1:0-38473 GCA_031362265.1 Roseiflexaceae bacterium | reverse complement strand
CCCCGGCCGAGAGCAACAGCAGCATTGCCCAGTATTGGCGTACGCGTTCCGTGATATTCCAACTGATCAGAGCCGCAGTTAATGCAATAATCCCGTTCAGTAATAGCATTGGTAGGCTAATGCCATCGACACCTAATGTGTAGTTGATACCTACTTGTGGCAACCAGGGCAGCGTCTCAAGAAATTGAAACCCTTCGCCCGGCCGATATGCAGCATATACCAACACCACGAGCACGAGCGAAATTGCTGCACTGCCTGTACCAACCCAGCGTATCAGGTCAACACGCTTTTCTGGTAGGAAGAGCATGATCAGCCCAGGTAATAGCAAGCTCAGCCAGATCAGGCTTAGCCAAGGAACCGATGTAGGAAGGGAGAGAACGCCCATGACGATATCCTATCGAGAGAAAGGCGATATGGTTGCGAGAACATGGCGGTGTAACAGGCTTTATGAGCCAATAATGTCACCTGCTTAGAATCGCAAGTGCCTGATTACTTACATCCAGAATGAGTGCGGGATAGATACCTAATACGATGAGTAATGCGATCAGTGGCAACACCACCAGAAACTCGCGCCCGATCAGCTTTATATCACTTGGGTGGGTGCCTCCTGGCAGCGGGCCATGGAACACGCGCCCATACATTTCCAGTAGCGCCATGGCTGTCACAACCAGCCCGATGGTAGCAACAATTGCCAGCAGTGGTAGTGCCGCCCAAACGCCACGCATAATCAGGAATTCGCCAACAAACCCTGCTAAGCCCGGCAGCCCGAGGGTGGCAAATGTTGCCACCCCCATCACACCAGCCAGTACCGGCATTGCCGCACGTAGGCCGCCCAGCTGCCCGAGTTGATCCGTACCAGTTCGCTCGTAGAGGATACCTGCAAGTAGAAACAACGCCCCGGTTGAGAGGCCATGTGCCACCATTTGCGCCATCGCGCCATTCATCGCAATTGCACGGCTGTTGGTATCTGCTCCAATCGCCGCGATTGCTGCAACAGCCATGCCAACATAGCCCATATGGTTGATTGAGGTTGATGCAATCAGCCGACGCAGGCTGCCCTTTGGGTCGCGCGCTTGCGCCAAGGCGTTAAAGGCACCAACTAGTACACCAACTAATGCCAAGCTGCCGATCAGTGGTGCAAATAGCCTGGCAGCATCAGGGAAGAATGGCACCAGAACGCGCAACATCCCATATGCGCCCATCTTCGACATCACCGCAGCTAGGAGGATCGACCCAGCGACAGGTGCTTCGCTATATGCATCTGGAAGCCATGTATGGAACGGCCAGATCGCGAGCTTGATCGCAAACGCAATGAACACTGCCCAAAATGCGATGCTCGTATAAAGTAATGGGAAGCGCCCTAATGTATCGGTCAACCAGGGGCTAGATGTGTCCAAGAAATTGAAGAGGATTGTCTGGAGGTTTCCGCTTAGTTCTGGGGTAGCTAAACCTTGCCCAAGGCGCGCCAAATCAACGATATCAAAGGTCGCATGGCCAGCTAAGCCAGTTGCAGCATACAACAGCAGGAAAAGCAGTAACATGCCAATCGAGCCCGCCAATGTGTAGATGAAGAACTTGAATGCGGCCGGTTGGCGCTTCTCGGGGTTGTTTCCCCAACCCTGAATCAGGAAGAAGGCTGGTACCAGACTGAGTTCCCAGAACAGGAAAAAGAAGAAGAAATTGAGGGCAACAAAATAGCCCAACATTGCTGCTTCAAGCAGAAAAATGAGCGCATAATGCGGTTTCACATGGCGCTCGACCGAGAATGAGGCCAGCATTGCAATTGGTGTCATCAGTGCCGTGAGCATAATCAATGGTAGGCTCAGGCCATCCACACCCATGAAATACTCAACACGAATCGCTTGTGTCCAGGGTATACGTTCCACAAATTGCACCACCTGTTGCCCACTCGCCAATGCCTGTGGGTTGAACTGAGTGTACATCCACACCGTCAGCCCTAATGGCACCAGCGACCACGCGACAGCGCCGCTGCGAACCAAGCGATCTGGGAGCCGCAGTATTCCTGCCAGCCCAACAAAAAGCATGCCAACCAGTGGCGTAAGCACAAGTAATGTCAGCCAGGGAATTGTGAGAACGTTATATGCCATCTCTCATCCAAATAGTACTAACCATGCAATAAATACAGTGCTACTGCCCCCAGAACAAGCACGCCACCAAATATCAATGCGAGATAATCCTGTGCTTTGCCGCTCTCGAGCTGCCGCATTCGGTTTCCGCTCGCGGTTGTTCCACGCGCCAGTTGATCCGCTCCACCATTGAGGATCTGCTCATCCATGCTAGCGTTTATAC
This sequence comes from Roseiflexaceae bacterium, assembly GCA_031362265.1. GTDB lineage: Bacteria > Chloroflexota > Chloroflexia > Chloroflexales > Roseiflexaceae > JANLSE01. The sequence goes on along the minus strand of JANLSE010000057.1, from coordinate 36,163 downwards.
GACCAAGCACTGCTGTGATTCGACTAATGCCAGACAACCCACGGCCTAACTGGCGATCAACCCAGGCACTGATTGCTATCAATACTGCCGTCAGCCGCCCAATACTGGCAGCATAGAACTCGTCGACATACAAGCGCGCATGCAGCGCCCTAAAGACACCAGGCATACGCTGTTCAAGCGGGTCAAGTTGCTCACCAGCCGTGAAGGCCCGCCGATAGAGCGCGAAACCCAAGGCGATGCCAATAACCGCCACTGTCGTACCAAGTAATGCTGCGGTTGGGTTAAACGCATGCGTCGGCTGGCCCAGAAAATGGCTCAACCAATGCGAGTTCGGTAGATTAAGTGCGCCAGCGCCAAGCGCAAAGATCGCCAGAATGATAAGCGGAATGGTCATTGAGCGTGGGCTCTCATGCGGTTCCCTGCCACCATGCTGCGAACTATTCTCATCGTGGGAGTAGTGGATGGCCACGGCGCTACGAAACGGGCCGAAGAAGACCAGTAATATCTGGCGTGTCATGTAGAATGCTGTCAGCAGCGAGGCGAGTAGCAGCGCACCAAGAATGATTGGTTGGCCAGATTGTAGACTCGTAGCTAAGATCTCATCCTTGCTCCAGAACCCCGCGAATGGTGCAATTCCCGCCAGTGCCAAATACCCGATCAGATACGTCCAGTACGTTACGGGCATAAAGCGCCGTAGCCCACCCATATTGCGAATATCCTGCGCACGATTAGTATCGTGGCCAACAGTTGCGTACATTCCATGGATCACCGAACCAGCGCCAAGAAACAGGAGTGCTTTGAAAAATGCATGGGTCACTAAGTGGAAGATCGCTGCTGTCCAGCCGCCAATACCAAGCGCAGCAACCATAAACCCAAGCTGTGAGAGCGTAGAATAGGCAAGAATACGTTTGATATCGAACTGGCCTACCGCAATCAAGGCTGCAAACAATGCTGTGAATGCTCCAACAGCAGCAACCAGCGGGAGGATCTGGCTTGCAACAAACAGTGGGTAGGTGCGTGCAACCAGAAACACACCCGCAGCAACCATTGTGGCCGCGTGGATCAGCGCTGAAACAGGTGTTGGCCCTTCCATCGCATCGGGCAGCCAGACGTGTAATGGAACTTGCGCCGATTTTCCTACAGTACCGCAGAAGAGTAATAAGGCGATCGCGCTTGCGGTTGTCAGCTCGAATGGGCCTGCCTCATGGGCAATTCGCTGTAGGAAATCGGGGTGAAACACCTGCCCGGCACCATTACCGATCTCAAGTGTTCCCGCTTGAAACCAGAGATAGCATAGCCCAACCATCAAGAGTACATCGCCGATTCGGGTTGTAATAAAGGCTTTGATTGCAGCACGGCGCGGCGTTATCTGGCGTGGGTCGGCATAATCGCGATCATACCAGAATCCAATCAGCAGATATGAGCAGAGCCCCATTAATTCCCAAGCGATAAACAACAGGATGAGGTTGCTTGCCATGAGCATCAGCAGCATTGCCGATGTGAAGAGTGCGATAAATGCAAAGAAGCGTGCTTGGCGGGCATCCTCGGCCATATAACCGATCGAGAAGAGGTGAATGCAAAATGCCGCAACTGTCACCATTGTCAGCATAAGTGCCACCGCTGGATCGATCAAAAACCCCAGGCGGATAGCAGAATCACCAGCCGGTGCCCAGCGAATTGTGCGAACAATATGCGGTGCAAGTGTACGGAATTCAATCTGTTCACCCATTGCTTCGGGTACCTGATTCACGGGAAGTTGTGCTAATGCCCCATTTGAATCGATCTGCCAACCATCAGTAACCTCATAGAGCAAGCCGAGCGCAACGAGCATTGCTACCCCAATCAGTAGGGTCGCTAAGAGTGCACTGCCGCGATTATGCCTGCGGAGCGGTGTCAACGTGATGATGACAAAAGCTAGGAATGGGAGGAGTGGTATCAGCCACGCTTGTTGCAAGAACGAAAGCATACGTTATCCCTGCAGCGCATCTGCCTGATCCACATTCACCGTCTGACGTGCCCGGTACAGCGAAATGATCAGCGCGAGGCCCACTGCTGCCTCTGCGGCAGCGACGACAACCACAAAGAGTGCAAATACCTGGCCTGCCACAAGGTGTGGCTCCAGGTAGCGCCAAAATGCAATCAGGTTGATGTTAACCGCATTGAGCATAAGTTCAACGCCTAAAAGCACTCCAACCGCATTACGCCGCGTGAGTACACCAAAGAGGCCAATACAAAACAATGCACCAGCCAGTACCAAAATCCATGAGAGTGGGATCGCATCAGTAATTGTTGTCATACAGGCAGATTCTTAGTCTTTGGGTTTCTGTCGTAAGCGAAATTCCTCAGCCAAGGTTAGGATCCGCTGGCGCGTTCCATCATCAATACCAATCACAATTGCACCGATCAACGCAGCCAGCAATAATACCGAAGCCAACTCAAAGGGCAGTACATATTCACGCATAAAGGCTGTACCAACCTCACGCGCAGCCGCAACCTGTACTATTGAGCCTTCGAGCGGCGTATAAATCGACCATTGATGATTCCAAACTGTCGGCACGATCAGGATGCCGAAGAGAGCAGCAGCAACAACTAGCGCCATCCAACGATGCCGGAAAATCGGTGTGTCACTCTCGCCAGCTAGATCAGGGGTAAGCATGATCGCAAACAGCACCAAGACAGCAATCGCCCCAACATAGATAAGTACTTGGACAACCGCCGCAAACTCGGCCTGCATGAGCAGGTAGAGTGCGCCAATGCCAAAGAATGCTGCGATCAGCCAAAGTGCCGCATGCACAAGGTTGCGCGCTGTAACAGTTAGCAGCGCCCCACCAAGAATGATTGTGGAAATAATGAAGAAGACGACCTGAATAACCGTATTCACAGCACACTCAAGCGATATGCGATTTCTTCACGAGCGCCGTGAGTATAGCATGAGCGCTTGGTTCTGTCGAATAATTATACAGTGTAGGCAAACCAGCACTAGGCGTACCGCATGAGCGCCTGTGCTACAATTTGAGCGCCTTGTCACTCAGTTCCATTAAAGATTTCCACTTGTTTTGAAGGGGATGCCCATGAGCACCACCGCGATTGAATTTGAAACTGTCGCATGCCCGTTATGTGGAGCATCAGATACGCAGGATCTGCTTTCCAATGCGGATTATGGCGAGCGCGTACCTGGCATTTTTCGGTTGGTTGCGTGCCGTAGCTGTGGCTTGCGCTACCAGAATCCACGCCCAACCCTGGCGACAATTGGGAGTTGCTACCCTGATCACTATAGCGCCTACACTGCCGTGAGCTTGCGTACCCGCCGGGGTCTGCTTGGCTGGCTGACGCGCCGTGGGATGCAGCGCCGCCTGCGGCTCCTTGATCTGGCGGTGCCAGCACAACCAGGGCGCACCCGCCAATTGTTGGATGTCGGTAGTGGTGCTGGCGTATTCCTGGAAGCAGCCCAGCAGCATGGTGGCTGGCAAATCCAAGGTCTAGAGCCGAATACGCGCGCTGCTACTACCACAAGTGCTCGAATCGGAGTGCCAATCGTTAATGCTCCCGTTGAGCACGCGAACTACCCCGATGCCAGTCTGGATGCAGTTACACTTTGGGATGTGCTGGAGCATCTGCACGATCCGCTCGGCGATTTGCGCATACTACGCCGCACACTTCGGCCTGGTGGTGCAATCTTCATACGTGTGCCGAATGGTGCGAGCTATACACGCCAGGTTGCTGGCCGCTACTGGGCTGGCTATGATTTACCACGCCATATGACGGTGTTCGATCCAACGACACTGCGCCACCTGCTCCAATCCGCTGGTTTTGGTCGTGTCATAGTGCAATACACATCAGGTAGTTATCTGTACCTGATCCATAGTTTGCGCTTTGAAATGGGCGATCATCCTCGCTGGGCACCGCATGCGGCTCGTATTCATCGGCTCCTCTTTCATCCAATCCTACGTGGCGTGCTTGGCATTCCACTTGGATTTATGGATCGCCTCGGCCAAGGAGCCGCACTGGAGGTGCTGGCACTTGTGGAGGAGTGATGGAGCGCAAGAACGCAAGAACGCAAGAGCGCAAGAACGCAAGAGTGTTGGAACGATGGAACGATGGAGTGTTGTGCGTTATGCGTTATGCGCTGTGACTACCGGCCAGCCAGAAATGCAGCGACTGTTGCTGGTTCGAATCGTGCGATTCGTGCAGGGGTAAGCCCAACGAAGGCAGAGGAATCCCGCCCTGTGATCTGATCGGCGACTGCGCGCCCAATAGCTGGAGCGATTGCGAACCCATGACCAGAAAACCCAATCGCAAGGAATAGACCCTCTCGTTCTGGTGCAGGCCCAATTAGAGGGATTTCATCGATACACAATGCCTCTAGGCCACACCAGGCCCGTTCGAGGTGTTGCCGCCCGACGCTTGGGAGCAGTTCGCATGCAGTACGCCAGCTCGCCTCCTGGCTATCGAGCCGTACACTACACGAGTTGCCATCGGGTGCGATCGTGCCTGGATAACCGCCGCCAATTAAGAATGCGCCGTCATTAAGCTGTTTTAGCGATAACGCACGTCCCACAGCACCAATCACTGGTCGAAGGAATGTTGTGTCTGCCCGTGTCGATAGTAACATCTGATATGCCTCGGTACGAACTGGTAACTCAAGGCCTATTCCGCGACAGAGTGCTGCCCCCCACGCGCCTGCTGCCAGTACAACCGTTTCCGCATAGACAATACCACGCCCGCTGTTTACACCCACCACACGCTCGCCCTGCAACACAAGGTGAGCCACAGGTGTGTTGGTCCAAATTGTTGCGCCAAACCGTTCTGCTGCACGGGCGAATGCCTGAGCGGTGCGAGTCGCATCGGCTTGACCATCAGTGGGGCTGTAGCTGCCAGCCAGAACGTCTGCATTGAGGCCAGGCACAAGTTCAAGCGCCTCGGCGCGGCTCACCAAACAGATATCAGTAAAGCCCATGGCATGCTGTTTGGCAACGAAGTTCGCCAGATCGTGCGCTTCTATTTCACTCTCGGCGAGCAGCAACTGGCCACCCTGGCGATAGTGAAGATCGGCTTCCAGTTCGGTTGCAAGGGTTGGCCAGCGGGCAATGGCCTCAGTTGCAAGAGCTGCTTCGGCCGGATCGCGGCCCTGGCGGCGCACACCGCCTGCACTAGCCCATGATGCGGTCGGTGGTCTTGGCTCTTCAGCACGATCCACAGCCAATACACGTAAACCTCGTTGTGCTGCGTGGTAGCTAATCGATGCGCCAATGACGCCAAGTCCAATCACTAGTACATCGTAATGTGGCGTACTCATGGGTGGTTCTTTCTTATTGTTAGATGTTTACTGGCAGATCCTCGCCAATAAAATATGCAGCACTACGGGCAGCTTCAAGGATCGTCAAGAGCCCACTACCTGGATGCACTGCACCACCGACAAAATAGAGGCCAGCTGTGGTCTGTGAACGAATATGTGGGCGGAGTGGCCCGAGTTGGCTCCAGCTATGCACCAGATTAAAGACAGCGCCTTGATATACGCGATAATCATCACGCCATGTCTCTGCGGTGTAACACACTTCCTGCTCAATGTGCTGTTCAATTCCTTCATAGCCAAGCAAATGCATCCGGCTGATAATCAGGTCACGGAATGATTGCTTTTTCGCAGCCCAATCGATCCCATGACTTGTATTAGGGATAGGCACTAGCACAAACAGCGTACTGTGGCCTTCAGGGGCATTACTTGGATCGAGGATTGTGGGATTACACACATAAAATGGCGGGTCGGTCTCATCGAGTGCGGAATCATCGACGAATGGCCGTTCGCGCCGCCGGATATGCTCCGAGAGGTACAATTGATGGTGTGGTAGGTGCTCCCAGCGCCGGTTGACCCCGAGATAGAGCATAAATGTTGAGCAGGAAAACTTCATTCGCTCGAGTTTGGCATCTGTGTAGGCTCCGCGCGCGGTTTCTGGCAAGAGGTTGCGAACAGCATGGCCAAAATCGGCGTTCAATAACACAATATCCGCGCTGAGCTTTTCGCCAGTACTCAGTTCGATTCCGCACACTTTGTGGTTTTCTACAAGCACCTGACGTACCGGGGCATTCAGATGAATCTTCACACCGAGATCGGCAGCGGCACGGGCAAGGCCTTGTGCCAACGCACGGAATCCACCACGCGGATGCCAGATCCCATAGGCAAATTCTAGCCATGTGACCAAGCTAAACACACTCGAACACTCGCTTGGATGCATGCCAAGATACTTGGCCTGATAGCCCATCGCATAGGCCAGGCGTTCATCTTCGAAGAAGCGCGCAAAATGCTGGTAGAGCGTTTCCCATGGGCGGAATGGCAATGCCGCTGCAATCTCGCGTGGGTTCAGATAGCTCAGAACTGGCCGCACTGGCGTTCCGAGATATGGAGCATAGCCGATCTGGTTCTTGCGAATATGCTCTATGTACCAGCGTTCAAAGGCGGCTGGTTTATCACTGCCAAATACCAGCAGTTGTTGTTTGAACGCTGCCAGATCCGACATCAAATCTAGATGTGTGCCATCCCAGAATTTCAGGCGTGTGTTTGGATCGACACGATCTAAGCTGACATACGCCGAGAACTGCAAGCCACAATCTGCATACAATTGTTCGTATACCTGCGGTACCTGCAAAATGGTCGGACCACTATCAAAGGCGTATCGGCCACTCTCAAAGCCCGCCATACGCCCGCCAACCCGATTCATCGCCTCGTAGAGCTCAACCTGATATCCAGCCGCAACCAAACGCATTGCTGACGCCATGCCTCCAGGCCCAGCACCAACAATGATAACTTTTGTTGTCATGATGTATTCTAGCCCTGTGCTCGCCCAAATAGCCGGACGGAGCCATCGCGTGTGCTTGCCGCCAATACTGTGCCATCGGGACTGAAATTAACCGAGAAAATGCCATCTCGCAGGGCATATGCTGCCGCTTCCTGGCCAGTACGCACATCCCAAATCTGGAGATCGCCATTTACTGTGCCGGTTGCGAGTAGTGTTCCATCTGGTGAGAAGCTGACGCTTGTGTACCAACCTTGATTCGGCTGTGCATCGGTTTTGCGTACGGGTAGGCCACTTTGGACATCCCAAATCCGCATACTGCCATCAATACTGGTTGCCGCAAGTAATGTACCACCAGGCTGAAACGACATACTGCTAATGAGTTTTGTTGGCCCATCTAGCGTGTGAATGCGCTGCTTGGTAGCCAAATCCCAGAGCTCGATCTGTGGTTGCGAGGCCGCTCCAGACACTGCCAGAATATCGCCGTTATAGCTAAATGCGAGCTGTGGAGCCACAGAGAGATCTGTCTTCAGTTCGGATACAAGCGCCCCCGTTGCGGCTTCCCATACAACAACCGTACCACCAGCACCACTCGCCGCTACAAATTTGGCATCACGGCTAGCTGCGACACCTGCCGGTCGGTCTTTAAATCCTTCCAACTGGCGTGTCTCGCCACTCGCGATATTGGCAATAACAATCGTTCCCTGATCGGTAATAGCCACGAATTCTTTATTCGAGATAAATGCGAGCGGTCGTGTTGATGCTGCACCAGTAAAGGGTTGTGTCTGGTTATTGCTGAGCGCACGTAGCTGAACCTGCCCGTTATAACCAGTTAACGCAACAATGTTGCTATCTGGCGAGAATATAACATTGGTGATGATTCCCTGGCCAACCGAAAGCGAACCACGAACATTGCCGCTCGCAAGATCCCATACATTCAGGACACCTTCCTCATCGCTGGAGGAAACCAGTTCTTTATTATCTGGGCTGAGTGCAATCGCAAAAATATCCAGCGAATGTTGCTGAAGTGTAGCAAGCTCAGTACCCGCCTGTGTATCCCACACTCGGATGGTCGCATCAAGCCCCGAGCTGTAAAGGCGTGTTCCATCAGTTGAAAAAGCAAGACCACGGATGACAATCCAGTTGGTGTGCCCACTTAAGCGGTGTAATTCTTTGCCGCTTGTAGCAGCGACAATATAGATCAGTGCGTCAGTTGCTCCGATCGCAATCGTTTTCCCATCCGGCGAGAAGGCCACAGCGGTTGTCCAGTAACGGCGGCTGGCATCAATCAGACCCGTCTGGAATGCAAAACTCGTAACAGGTTGGCCAGTTGCAGTATCCCACAAGCGTACACTGCCATCACGCGAGGCGGATGCAAGACGTGTGCCATCGGGCGAGAAGCTCACACCGCCAATCAGATCAGTATGCCCTTGGAGCGTCTGAAGGAGCTGCCCACTCTGTGCATCCCACAGTCTTATGGTCAGATCAATACTCCCTGAGGCCAGAATCGCACCGTTTGGTGAAAAAGCCAAACTGCGGATCCAGCCAGTATGCCCACGTAACACATGGCGAATCTGGCGCGTATTCGTATTCCAGACACGAATATCGTTATCGTCGCTAGCACCTGTTGCCAGTAAGCTGCCATCGGCAGACCAAGCGAGAGCTGTGACGCGCCCGGTATGGCCGTTCAAATCTCCAATCTGATCGAGAGATTGACCATCACGTAATGTGATCCGCGAACCAATGCCAATTGCGATAGTTTTGCCATCGGGGGAATACCCAACCGGCCCAAGTTGAGTGCCAGTGAGTTCGCGTGTTTGTGTAATAGTTTTGGCACTATCCAAGACGATTGCTTGATCGCCTAGGGCAATTGGTACGAGTGTTGGTATCGGCACCTCAGTTGGCTCTATGCCTGAGGTTGGCACGGCGAGTGTTGGTGCCTCACTACTGGAAGGGTTTGCAGGGATCGGTGCAACAATTGGTGCTGGCCCAGCATTGAACCCAATCGCGCTACGCACTCCTGGAATGAATAACAATGCTAAGCCAATACAGGCAATACCTAGGGCGAGTGTCAGCGCAACCGCGATTGTCACAATACAGCCAGTGCTCATTGAGCGGCGCGGTGGGGCGGGTGGTGCATAGTATTGTCCGGGTGGCAGTGGCGCGTACCCTGGCGGGGGTGGATAGGTGGCTTGGCCAGCAACAACGACCGGTGGTTGGTAGCCAATTGGGGCGACACTTGGAGGCACGACGGGCGGTGCTGGTGGTGGTTCCTGGGTGAATGAGTTTGGTCTATTCGACATCACCTGTGCCGTATTGAGCGCCACACGCATTTCGCGCGCTGTTTGGTAACGGTTTGCAGCGCGGGCCTGTAGTGCGCGTAGTAATCCTTGTTCGGCCAGCACTGAGAGGCTAGGATTCAGTGTGCGTGGTGGATTCAGCGGTGTGCCAGCCTTGAGTTGCTCCGCAGTTGGTGGTGGCCATCCCGTAAATGCTTGGTAGCTTAGCGCCCCGACTGCATACATATCACTGACTGAATTAGGTTCGGCGTTTGTGCCAGAAAGTTCAGGTGCTCGGTATGGCGATGGTAGGCTACGAATTGGGCGTGCCAATGTGAATGGAGTTAACATCCATGTGCCATTTTCAGCAACCCATAAATCGGCTGGTGTTGGATCGCCAATGAATAGCCCTGGCCGCATGCCATGTAACATTTCAAGTGCACTGAGCAGGCGTTGCAACTGAAGCATCCCATCAGTTTCGTTAAATGGGCCACCACGTGTTCGGAGTGTTCGATCTAAATCTTGCCCACCTGGATCGGGGCATACCAGGCAATACGCGCCTTCGGTTACAAATTGATCGGTAAGTGGAAGCATAAAATCGTGTTTGAATGCTGCGATTTGCCGTGCAAGCGCTTCGATCGTTGTACGCTCAGTCTCCGTACCAATTTGAATCTCAGCAATTAATACAAGATTACCAGTTTGGTCGTCACGGCAGCGCCAGATTTTGCTTCCAGGCCGCTCATCGACGGTGTAAATAGTTCGATAACGGTTGTTGAATGTAACTTCAAGAGATGACATGCATTTCCCTCTGAGCAACCTGCTCTCCGCTACGCCGCTCAGCAATGCGCTGCACGGCACGTTTTGCGCTTCGAATGGCACCCTCAATTGAGGCCATAAATTCCTGTTGGGTATAATCGCCTGCTAAAAAAAAATTGGGAATCTCGGTCGCTTGATCCGGCCTGAACCGATCTATACCAGGCCGTGCCTGATAGACCGAATTGGGGATACGCACAATCGAATGCTTGATCAATTGTGCCGCCCGTGCAGCTGGATGGAGTTTGTAGAAATCGTGAAGCACTGCCGCTATAATCGTAGCATCATCTGTGTGAATGAGATCTTCCGCAGGCGCAACAACCAGTTCGACAATCGATCCGCGCCCAGTATGATAATCCGGCGAAACAATTGGTAGATCGGCATAGACACTAAGCCGGGTGCCTGAGCTAAACAGCAAATTGTTCACCTGGGTCACAAATCGATCGAAATAGAGTTGTACGGTGATCACCGGTTGGCCCTTCAGATGTTTCAACCCATCAAAGGTTGGTAATTGTCGCATCGCAGCAGGGATCGCCTTACGCAAACTATGCACTGGCATTGCCGAAAGGTAGATATCACCCTCAATTATGCTCCCATCGTTAAGCGCAAAACCAGTAACACGGTTTTCGCTTGAATCATAGCAAATCTGCTCAACTTTACGGTTGAAAGCAATCTGAACACCACGCTTTTGTAAAAGGGAAATCAGTGGCTCCCAGATGCGTTCGTGTGGTGAGCCTTTCACTAAGCCCATTTTTGGCGCTTGGGTCTCTTTGGCAAAGTGCAGTAATGCTGTTAGTACAAGCTTAGCTGAAACGCGATCTGCTCGCTGGAAGTTGAGCGCAAGTGCCATGGTGTGCATCACATTGTCGAGCGAACGCTGGCCCATCCCGTGGCGCAAATGCCAAGCAGCATAGCTCTGTTCATCTTGCGCATCTACATATGCTTGTGAGCCAAAGATCGGGCGCATAAGCCCAAGGCCCATACGTAACTTATCCTCAGTTGACATAAGCGGACTCAGTGCGACTCCTGCCAGGCCATTCAGCGGAGCGGGTAACCCAGGAACAAAGCGGATTGGTGCCAGCCCATGCTCAGGCGAGGCAAAAATCATCTCTGCTGGTTTCCAGTCAAACGAATCGCTCAGGCCACATTCGGCAAGAAATCCGAGCAAATTGTGGTACGCACCAAAGAAAACATGCAACCCACTCTCAACCCAATCACCATCGGAATCTTTCCATGCCGAAACTTTTCCACCTGGAACACCACGTTTCTCAAGCAGAACGACTTCATAGCCATCATCTGCAAGCCATTTGGCACATGCAAAACCTGCTGGCCCAGCACCTGCAATCACCGCACGCATAGGGTACCTCATTACAAACCAATCAATTATACCACCTGCATTAATCCTTGCTTGGTGGTGTGGCTAAAATCTTGTCAATCCTGCGCCCATCCATATCCACAATCTCAAAACGCCAGCCTTCCCATTCCGCGATATCGCCAGTATGCGGCATGCGGCCAAGTAAACTCAATAGTAACCCAGCCAATGTCTCAAAGCGGTAGCGCTCATCGTTAGGAAGCCCTTCCAGTGTTAATTGTTCAACCACACGCCCAATCGGAGCAAGCCCACTAATCAGGAGTGAACCATCCTCACGGCGTATAAATAATTCTTCTTGCTGATCATATTCGTCTGCGATTTCACCAACAATCTCTTCTAGAATATCTTCAAGTGTGACAACCCCTTCCACAGTGCCTAACTCGCTGATTACCACTGCCATATGTTGCTGTTGTTTTTGAAAGATTGGTAGCAGTGCCGCAGCACGCGCACTCTCTGGTACAAATAGTGCCGGGCGCATGGCATCCCGCACAATACGCGATGGGTCCTCTCGATGGAGTTTGAGTAAATCGCGCACATGTGCAATGCCAATGACTGCATCAGATGATCGCTCATAAACTGGAAATCGCGAGAAACCAAGTTCTAATAGTGTATCAATCGCCTGACTCAATGGTGTATTGCCTTCCAACCCCTGAACAGCATGGCGCGCAGTCATTACTTGTCTTACGCTTCGATCGCCAAGCTGGATGATACTTTCTATCATTGCATGTTCCGCCGGCTCAAGTGCCCCATCCTCGGCACCTTCACGCATTACCTGGCGAATATCATCTTCGGTGATTGTTGACCCACTGTTTGGCCGATGCCCAATCAGCGCCAAGATTCGCTCAGCAGACCAGCTCAATAGTGTGATGACTGGGCCACTGATTGCTGCAAGCATCAGCATTGGTTGCGACATCCGAATCGCAATACCTTCTGCGTTCTGCATTGCCAAACGTTTCGGCACAAGTTCACCAATAACCAATTGTAAATACGCTAAAACTGTAACAACCAGTATAAATGCACAGGTTTGGCTCAAATCGCCTAGCCATGGTTTGATCAACTGCGCGAGTTGCGCAGAGATACTGGCACCACCAAAGGCTCCGGCGAACGTGCCAATGAGGGTGATCCCAACTTGCACGGTTGAGAGCATCCGATTGGGGTCTTCTTGTAATTGAAGCGCTGCCTGCGCGCCACGGCTGCCTTCATCTGCTTGCTGTTGCAGCCGCCCACGCCGCGCAGAAACCATCGCCAGCTCTGTGGCCGAAAATACCCCATTTGCCATACATAGCACAATAATTAGAACAAATTCCATATGGCCTCTCACGTTTTCGTGTAATAAAGCTATTGTACATCATAGGAATACCATTTGCCAGCTATATCCTGACACAAAACCAAACTCTCACTATTTCTTAAGTCATGGGTTTGGTGTGCCATGTTGCTGGCGCAGATAAGGATTTTCAGTGGCTTCATTGCTTCGCTGAAGATACCTATACTTCTGGCTGTAACAAGGATACGAGCGATGTCACGTTGGGGCTAGTCATCAGCGTCCAGAGCATAGCTGCATGATCATTCGATACAGCAGAAATCCTTGTGTAGTAGCTAAAACACGCATCCGGGTGGCGGAACCAACATCTTGGGCCGTCGACACCCGGCCGCCGGCAGTGATCTTCACAACACTTGAAGATCGCAACCACCGGTCACGTTTCACCGGCCCAAGATGCACAGCGGCGCATTGTCGCTCGTATCCCAACCCGCCAGCGTGCGGAACACGAATGCTATAGCTCAGATTCTGCTTCGTTCTCCCGAAACGTCCAGTATCCAGATGTAGTGTTCACACCGAGCTTCGGCTCGGCCTGTTGGATGTTGTTGATTGAAATTGTGCTCTTCACTGTTCCACGGCCGGAGCGGAGCGCTGGTTCCTGACACAACATGAGTTCGTGATATGCAGCTCAGCTGCATAGCGTCCACAATCTGTTTCTTTCCTCAACCGAGGGCATGCCATGTGAGTGGCTGTCCCGGTCGGGGCAGAAGCTCATTGGTATGCCCTCTTTGTACAACAAGGAGTACCCCAATGAGCAGCACCCAGATTGCACACGACGATTATCGGAATGCGACCACATGTATGGTCGATGGCATTCTCATTACGCGCACCCATCGACGCATTGCAGTTGGCGAAGTAGACTACGCCATACGTATGGCCTTTACGGTTCCACGCATGGATGAATGCTACGATGTCATCTGCCATGGTTCTTGGACTCGTGATCGCCTCATCCCACTAGGTGACAGCGACATGATGGAGATGGATACAGACCAGCTTGCAGCGATCATCCTTGCACAACCGGATTATGCTGGTCAACCAGTGCGGCTATTGTCATGCTGGGTTGGTCAACATAACGATGGATTTGCGCATCGGTTGGACAATCTGCTTGGCCATAATGGTGTTATTGCTTGTGCTGGTCGGGTGATGGTATATGCTGGCGAAGCTCACGCAGAACCTGGTTATTGCTGGCAGTTATTCCAGTATGGTCAGGTCGAGGTAGTTACGTCAATCCCATAGGAATGTCACATCTTGGGGCCGTGCTCACACACGCCCCATCTAACATGACAAACGATTGATTTGTAATATGAGAGGGTTACTACAATGGCCTATGTTCCAGACCTTGAGCGTGGAGGTTACGCCCGCAACCAATTTGGTGAACAACTCACAGCGATTGGCTGGCTTGAGGCCGATCATCCCTATTCGCGTGGAGATGTAGCGCCGGAGGTATTTGACCGATTGGTAGCTATCTGTCGGACAGAGTATGTTGTTGGTATGTACATTGGTTATCAGGAATGCTCAATCTGCCCATCTCCCAAGCTCCAGCGTGAGACTACAATCGCATTGCCATTGGGGAACCGTAATTATGTTGTTCCCGGTGAAGGTGAGGTTCTCTATCACTTCCCAGATCTTATTCTGCACTATATTCGCGATCACGGTTATGCCCCGCCGCTAGAATTTTGTGAGGCAGTGTTGAAATGCCCCGATCCCGATTCACCCGAATATCTGGCATATGTTGATCGGTTCATAGTGAAATGGCCTGCAGGGGTTGCCCTATAAGTTGCCAACACTAAGTTAGCTAACATCAAAGGATATCGGGTGAATCAATGCATAAGAGCTGTATTTGCGTGCTATCCAACCTCCCAGGCTGCGCTGCGACGTCCATTGGTTGGGGTTTGCATAGATGTCTTTTGAAGATATTCACGTGCACGTTCGATCTGGCCTTGTGCAATCAATAATTCTCCATAGCGCCCACGCAAACGATGTTGTGCAGCTAGTGAGCAACCAGCAATCAATGACTCAATACCTGCTAACACAAGTGCTGTTTCGGCCATGCGACCCTGACTGATTAGCAACCCTGCCAAGGCACAACGGAGTGCCGCTTGGTCATCATTCGATTGTGCGACTGTCAAGCCACGACGCAGGGTATCTTCGACTTCGAGCGCACTGCGCCCTTCAATTTGTTCAATCTCGGCCAGATACAAATACGCCACTGCGCGCTGTGGATCAAGAACGATCGCCGCCTGAGCTGCCATCCGAGCCGCCGCCAACCGCCCTACCATCAGCAAAGCACCGCATAATGCTGTTTGGGTCGCGGCAGCATGTGGGTAGAGCGCCAGCGAGTTGCGTAGTAGTACTGCTGCCTGATCATATTCGCCAATTGAGAGTGCAATGACACCGCGTAATGCCAGTGCATCTGCACTCCAGGGGTACAGGCGATGTGCTATTCGACCACACCGCTCAGCAGCAGTCATTCGCCCTGTCTCAAGCAGTTTTTGTGTGAAGTACAGTAGCCCAATACGTAAGGCCATCCATCCCGTTAATAACCCGATTCCAAGCCCAAGCAGGGTTATTTGGCCGGTTTGCGTACTAATCAATAGTAGGATAGTGATCCCAACCGCTTCAGGAATCAATAACATCCGCTCGCTTAGCGGCCGCCACCAGGAATCCCAGTGACTGCGCGTGGGTGCTGTTGGAGTGTTCTGCGCCATTCGTGGGCTCCTTTCGATACAGGTGTATCTCGAGGATAGCACGGCATTGTGACAAGTAGTGTCACAAGAACAGGTCAGCGCACAACGCACAACGCATAACGCACAGCGTTGGAGCGCAAAAGGTATCACCTTATCATTGAACGTGCTTGCCAGGCGCAGCCTAGGATCGGCCCATTATCGACCATGGTGCTTGCATCGATACGTATTCGTGAGGCAATCGATCGATAGGATGAATTGATTAGTGTGGCTCGCGCTGGGTCAAGTAGGAGATCGCCAGCTTTGGCCACGCTCCCACCGATGATATAACGTTCGATATCCAGAATCATAGCTGCTGATGCAATTGCGGTGCCAAGTGCCTCGCCAGCCTCGTGCATAATTTGCTGTGCGATAGCATCACCCTGCAATGCTAGTGTGGTAACCAATTCACCTGTCATGGGTGTTACCGCTTCGGGATGCCCGGCGCGTGTGCGGCGATGCTGGTAACGGCGCGCTAGCCACGGCCCACTCGTATAGGTCTCTACACATCCGCGTGAGCCACATGGGCATAGCTCGCCATCGCGGTTGAGTGTAATATGGCCCAACTCGCCTGCCATGTTTTGAACGCCACGTAATACCTGCCCATCAATAACGATTGCTGCGCCAACTCCAGTGCCAACAACGATATAGACCATGGCGCGCTCGCCCTGCCCGCCACCATAGTAGAATTCACCTACCGCAGCAGATTTCGCGTCGTGATCGAGGCTCACTGGTAGGTTTAGGCGCTCACTAAGCATTGCAGCAAGTGGCGCGTGATTAAGCCCTTCCATCTCGTGTACATCAAGCACGATACCGCGCTCATGGTCGACCGGCCCCGGCGTGCAGATTCCCAATGCATGAATCCGTTCACCCACAGGCAGTTCACGCTGCAATTCCTGAACGCTCTGAGCAATTCGTTCCACAACCGATGTTGCACCACGCTCAGTACTGGCCGGAATACGATGTTGTGCAATGATCTGATGTTCTGGGCTAACCAACCCAAGCGCAATCTTTGTGCGGCCTAAATCTACGCCAACCACCCATTCATTCATACATGCCCCTCAGTTTAGCCGATTACGCTTGCGCCAACCTCGGCTCGGATCTTCTCAACAACCCGCATCGCATCATTATGTGAAAGCTGGTAGCGTTGAAACATTGGATATCTCCTTGTTAGGGATCAGGCGTCAGGATGTTAGATGATTTGCCACACGCAGCGCATTGGCCGCAATCGTCAGCGCTGGGTTAACTGCCGTTGAGGACGGGAAGCAGGCTGAGTCGACCACATACAGGTTGGTAATGCTATGTGCACGGCAGTTTCTGTCGAGCACCGATGTTGCCGGATCATCGCCAAAGCGTATGGTGCCGCATTGGTGCGAATTGGTCTCGATTCCCATCGTTTTGGTTTGGATCAACTGATACCCAGCCTCACGTAACATGGCGCTGCCAGCAGCAATCAGTTTCTGATGGGCAACAAGATTATTTGGCTTCCAGTGAACTTGGATTTGGTTATTTGGTGTGAGTGTGATGCGATTCTCACGGTCGGGTAAATCTTCCGACATCACCCACCAGTCGACACTCCGATCCGCAATGCCCTGCAATACTGGCTTTGGCACAAATGGCACCGAAGCGGTTAACATCCCAGCCTGTAGTTTACCAAGTAATTGGAGGTTACCCATTGGGTACGGGAAATTCGGCCCACGCAGGTAGAAATCGTTGACCGCCATGGTTTTCTGAAAGACGGTCGGATTGCGCCGCAGCAGATCAACTGCCATCAGGGCGGTATTATTATGAACCATATAGTTCCGCCCGACTAGCCCAGATTGATTGGCAAGGCCCTCGGGATGCATGCCATTGGCTGAGCGTAACAATAGTGCTGCTGAATTAGAAGCCCCACATGAGACAATCACACGGGCAGCGTGGACAACTTCTACCTGCCCGTCGCGCTCAATCTCAACGGCGTTGATCTGCGTCCCATCGGGAGTTGTGAGCAGCCGCCGTGCGTAGCTGCGTGTCCATAGTGTGATATTAGGAGATTCGAGTGCAGGCCGCACGGCACACACATCGGCTTCACTCTTGGCGTGAACCTGGCATGGAAATCCATCGCAGGTCTTACAGCGAATACAGCTTCCACCTTCGCGCACATCAATTCCCATTGGTAAGAAGAATGGATGCAAGCCCTGGCGTTTTAGATCGCTACTCAATTGCGCAATATATGGCTCATGTGGTGTTGCCGGGAACGGGAATGGCCCTGAGCGCGGCGGATC
Organism: Roseiflexaceae bacterium; assembly: GCA_031362265.1. Lineage (GTDB taxonomy): Bacteria > Chloroflexota > Chloroflexia > Chloroflexales > Roseiflexaceae > JANLSE01. Next base: position 18,606 of record JANLSE010000057.1, on the reverse strand, counting down.
GGTTGGGTCGCTCCCTACTTCACCATGAACGCGGTAGATTTGCTCAGCCGCCGCATAGAATGGCTCCAGTTCCTCGTAGCTTATTGGCCATGCTGGTGATGTACCACCCTCGTGTTCAAGCGCATCAAAATCCTCGCGGCGCAGCCGTGGGAGCGCTGCGCCATACACCTTGGTGTTTCCGCCAACATAATAGTGAACGCCAGGATGAAACGTTCCACCTCGCGCGTCATGCCAAACCTCAGCATTCTTATAACGCCCTTGATCAAATACCGCTGTCGGCTGCCAGTTCTCCGGTTCCTGCGGCAAATAGTCGCCACGCTCAACTAAGAGCACGCGTGCGCCACTCTCGCGCAGCCCATATGCAAGCGTTCCGCCGCCCGCACCGGTACCGATGATGATGATATCAAAGGAATGCACCATGGTTATACTCCAGTGTTAAGACAAGGAGACAAGGAGAACGGGAGACAAGGTCACTATGAGTTGATATTAGGGCTGATTTGCTCATCTCCTTGTCTCCTTGTCTATTACTTGGTTGTGCTATCCATCACGGCACGCAATTTCTGAACTGCCGCTGTGATCTCACCTGTGCCAGGAACCAACTTACCCTTTGGCCCTTTTAGCAGTGGTGATGAAAACTCACCAACCGTCATGCCGGCTTGGATAAATTCAGCAACATTACCAGCATTGAGTCCACCATCTTCCATGAGCTCAATCCGATCCTGCATGCCACCATCCCGGATCATATCACTTAGGCGACGGATGTTCGTCAGCATAATTGGATCCATGGTATGTGGGCTCTTGCCTGGTTGCGGTTTCACCCAGAATGGTGCGCGACACTCATACTCGATAATATCAACATATGGGTGAATATATTGTTCGAACGCCACAACTGGTACACCCTGCCAGGCCCAGACACCCACCTTAAGATCGAGCTTTTCCTTGATATAGGTAATGCTCTGCATCATTGTTTCGCCCATGGTCTCAATCGGCAAACTGATTAGGTTGACCCCAAGTTCAGCCAGTTGGTCGAACACAGCGAAATTGGGGCGCATCATCTGGAGTTGGGCTTCAACCTCAAGTGTCGTGCTATTGCGTACAGCTTCGATAATATCATACCCGCCGCGTGGCATGTTGAAATCCATGTATTTGCCATCACGTACCTCAATATGCAGCCAATCCACGCCTGCCTGCTCGAGTTCTTTGACGGTCGCCCCAAGCACTGCATAATCGGCCCAGAATAACCCAGCGGCAATCTTGCAGCGTGGCTGCACCTTCCCAATTGTGTCTGCCATGTTGGTTTCTCCTTTGTTGAAATACCCAGCCGAGCTGTTTCTACTTGGTTGGGGGCATTTCGATAATTACTTTCATTGCCTGTTGTGTGCGCATGAGTTCCACGCCGATTTGAAGCTCACTCAAGGGTAAGCGATGCGTAATTGCCATAGATGGTTTGATCCGCCCACTCTCAAGCAGTTGAATCGTCTGCACAAAGGGATACAACCCAACAAACGCTCCATGAACCGTTAGGTCGTAGCGTGTGATGGTATATTGGTTAACTGGCGGGTTATCGAGCGGACGTAAGCCAAACAATATCACTTGGCCGCCGCGCCGCGCTGCATGGAGGGCTGAATCAAGTTGATTGCCAACGGCATCCACAACAATATCCGCGCCAAGCCCAGTTGTCTGCTTTACCGCTAATACTAGATCTGTCTCGCGTACATTGATCGCGAGATCGGCGCCTGCCTCATGGGCAAAATCGAGCCGATATTGCGACATATCTGCGATGATGATCTTCCCTGCGCCCATACTACGGTACACCTGCGCGAATAGCAGCCCCATTGGGCCACCACCAATCACAAGAATATTATCGCCTGGTTGGAATGCTGCGCGCCGCACCGCTCCAACCACACAAGAGAGTGGTTCAAAAAAGACAGCATCATCGCGTGGAACATCAGCGTGGATCCGAAACAATGCACGCGCAGGAGCTACTAAATAGGGAGCAAATGCGCCATCAATTGTTGTGCCGATTGTCTGATAATCGCTACACTGATTATCCAAACCGCGTCGGCAATAGGCACATTTCCCACATGTAAGGCGTGGCGCAATCACCACGCGATCACCAAGCTGAAGCCCATGTACTTCGCTGCCAAGCTCCACGACATAACCGATCCCCTCGTGGCCAATTGCGATGTCAGTATTGGCTTTGTGTGCTGGTGGCACCGCCAAGATGTTAAGATCGGTGCCACAAATACCACACGCCTCGATTCGTACCAACACATCCTGCCCGGATTGTATTATGGGGATCGGGCGCTCTTCATAAATCAGTTGGCCATTGCCAATGAAAATAGGAACTTGCATGGACTACATCTCCAATAACGCATAGCGCATAACGCATAACGCATAACGCATAGCGCATAACGCATAACGCATAACGCATAACGCATAACGCATAACGCATAACGCATAACGCACAGCCACTACATCCTGCTCTTGCGTTCTTGCGTTCCTGCGCTCTTGCGTTCTTGCGTTCACTGCCTGCCTGCTTCCAACATGTCCGTTGCCGTAATACTATCGGTGCAAAGTACATTCACCGCGCCAGTGCGTAATGCACCAAGGATCGCGGCTGCCTTTTCCCGCCCGACAGCTACCGCAATATTGGTTGGGATCGCATGTAATTCTGCGAGTGTGATCCCAATCAGGCGCTGATTGTGGTTGCATGGGTGTAATGCTCCGCTCTGGGTAATGATCTGGCCTGCAATATCTCCGATAGCACCCTGCTCTACCAGGGCCATCAATTCCTCTGCTGTGATGAAACCAGCTTTGACAAAGCCAGATGTTGCGGGATCCAGGTTGCCGATCCCAACGAGCGCCACATCTGCAGAACGCGCCGCTGTCAGGGTTCGTTGAATATCGCGCTGTGCCCGTAGAACAATCGCAGCCTCGGCGCTATCCGCCATGAGTGGTGAGGAGAGATAGCTCACCTCGCCGCCAAGCTTGATTGCAAGTTGGCGTGCAAGCGTTGCACTATCTAGTTCTTGGGGTGCAAATGCCATTGTGCCCATTGCCTGTGCCACATGGACATGTGCGCGGAAGCCTGGTCGAATCGCATCAATCACTTCATACGTCGAACGCCCAAGACAAACCGTCATCGTCATGCCATCTTCTAGAATATCCTCAAGATAGCGCGCCCCGAGCTGGCCAATGTGCCGTAAGGCAGGCCCCTCAATCTGCTGTGTATCAAGCACCAACGCCTCGCGGAGGTCGAACATCTCACGAAGGCGCTGCTCAAGTTGGGTGTTACGGCTGGTTGGCCAGTTGATCGTGATCTGAACGATCCCCTCCGCATGGGCCTCCTTTAAGAGCCGGTATACCTTTACACGCGAAATTCCTAGCCGTTCCGCAATCTCACTTTGCGTTAGCTCGTCGTGATAATAATATGATGCAACACGTGCCAGAAGATTTTCATTCATAACAATAATCGATAGCTGTTGGTTGACAGATGCCCTACTCCATAGTACCATAAGTTGTGCAAAAGCGCATATAGTGTGCAATTGCACATTCGGGAATATACCACAGATGTTGAGGTTTGTCTATGTCCACATCTACAGCCACGCTGGTGTTGCTGCCAAAGTTTGGCAACTCAGTAGAAAGCTCAATCATTGTGCGTTGGCTCAAGCAGATCGGCGAAAGTGTCGCCGAGGGTGAGGCGCTGTGTGAGGTAGAGACTGATAAAGCCACGATTGAGGTGCCAAGCCCGGCTGCTGGTGTATTACTGGAACAGCGTGTTGCCGTTGGCGATGATGTGCCAGTTCAGACGCCGATTGCATTGGTTGGAGATCGCGGGCGGGGTGGGATGGAGCGCGCACCCCAGAGTGTGGATCGCGGGCTTCAGCCAGCCCTCACGCGGGCAATCTCTCCGCGCGCACGTAACCTTGCCGATCGGGTTGGTCTAGATAGTACGCAACTGGTTGGCAGCGGCCCAGGTGGGCGAGTGATCGAGCGCGATGTGCAGGCAGCATTGGCCGCCCAGCCAAAGCTTACACCACTTGCTAAATCTATGCTGGCCAAAGGTGGCTTTCTAGCGCCGCAATCTGGTAGTGGGCCAGGTGGACGTGTCCTTGGGAAGGATCTCGTCGAAGAGTCATTGCCTGCTGCTCCACAAGGAAACGAGGTTAGCAGTGCAATTCGCCAGCCAGATTCTGAGACTGAGCCGGGCGTAAAGGCCGTTCCGATTACGAATATCCGCCGTGTGATCGCACAGCGTATGCACGCTTCGCTCCATACCACCGCTCAACTCACGCAGCATCGTACTGCAGATGCACGCCAACTTCAGGCGTTACGTAAGCGCTTCAAAGCCAGCCCAGAGTCGTTGGGCCTCCGTGCGATAACCATCAACGATTTAATGCTCTTTGCTATTGCTCGAACCCTGCTCCAGCATCCTGAACTAAACGCACTATTCAGTGAGAATACTGTTTATTTGAATGAAGCAGTCCATCTTGGGCTGGCCGTCGAAACGCCACGTGGCTTGTTGGTTCCGGTGATTCGGAATGCACATATGCTCAGCCTACGCGATCTATCGAGTGAGGCTCGTCGCCTCGCTGAGGCATGCCAAACGGGGAAGGCAACGCCTGATCAACTCAATGGTGGTACGTTTACGGTTTCAAATCTGGGCAGCCTGGGAATTGATAGCTTTACGCCAATTCTTAATCTGCCACAAGTAGCAGTTCTAGGTATTGGCGCGATCGCGCTTAAGCCAATTGAAACTGATGATAGTGTTGCATTCATTCCACATATTGGCCTCTCACTCACAATCAACCACCAAGTCGTGGATGGTGCACCAGCCGCACGTTTCTTACAACAACTGGCAGAATATATTGCAAACCTGGATCTTGTGCTAGCAATTTGACGATACGAATCACGCTATGCGCTGATTGCTTCCAAATAAGGAATAGATATGCCAAAGAATATCCTGATCGATCCATTTGAAGCGCGCCAACCGGGTATCCTTACCGCCCCAGCCATCCCGCTTAACGCATATATGCCCGATGCACAGGCCGAGGCAGCGCGCTATGGGAGCGCCAACCTTGTTCGAATGTACCGCGATATGTGTACTATCCGCGAATTTGAGACAATGCTGGATCGTCTGAAGAAGGAAGGCTCCTATGAGGGCATCAGCTACGACCATCGTGGGCCAGCACATCTCTCAATCGGCCAGGAAGCGGCAGCCGTTGGGCAGAGCTTCCATCTGACACCAGATGATTTTATCTTTGGCTCGCACCGCAGCCATGGCGAAATTCTGGCGAAGAGTCTTTCAGCAATTCACCAACTTGGTGAAGCTGAGCTACTCCAGATTATGGAGAACTATCTAAACGGCACGATTCTGCGCACGGTGGAAACCTTCAGTAAGCGCGACATGCCGAATCTAGCGATTGATTTTGTTCTATATGGAGCGCTTGCCGAAATCTTTGGCCGCGCAACTGGATTCAATCGTGGTATGGGCGGCTCAATGCATGCCTTCTTCCCACCATTTGGGGTGTTACCAAACAACGCATTGGTTGGTGGCTCAGCAGATATTGCGGTGGGAGCAGCGCTCTTTAAGCGTGTTAATCGCCGCCCTGGGATTGTGATCGCCAATATTGGTGATGCATCGCTGGGGTGTGGGCCGGTTTGGGAAGCAATGATGTTTGCGGCAATGGATCAGTATCAGACACTCTGGGATGCTGAAGTTGGTGGCCGCCCGCCGATACTATTCAATTTTATGAATAACTTCTATGGAATGGGTGGCCAGCCCAAAGGCGAGACCATGGGCTTCGATGTGTTGGCGCGTGTCGCGTTGGGGGTTAATCCTCAAGCCATGCATGCCGAACGAATCGATGGCTATAACCCATTGGCTGTTGCGGATGCGATTATGCGTAAGCGCAAGCTGCTTGAGTCTGGCCAGGGGCCAGTTCTGCTCGATACAGTCACCTATCGCTTTTCGGGGCATTCCCCCTCCGACGCATCGACCTACCGGGATCGTGATGAGGTTGAGCGTTGGCGTGCACAGGATTCACTCCTCAGTTTCCGCGCATACCTCCTGGCACATGGCCATGCTCAGGGCGACGAATTGGATCAGCTTCAGGCAGCCATTCGCGAACGGATGGTGGCAGTGCTTCAGGCAGCGGCCTCGCTCGAGATCTCACCACGCCTACCAAGCTCCCAGATCGCTGGGCTGATGTTCTCGAACCAACCATGTGATCGTATGGCCGAAGGAACGCCTGACGTTTTATTGCCATTGGAGCAGACCCGCTTGGCGCAGACTCTGGCGAAACACCGATTTGGGTTCGATGCCGAAGGGAAGCCACTCCCCAAACTACGTGTCCTCACCTACGCAGAAGCATTATTCGAAGCCATGATTCATCGCTTCTATCAGGATCCTACGATGGTGGCCTATGGTGAGGAGAATCGTGATTGGGGTGGCGCATTTGGTGTCTATCGTGGATTGACGGAGGCGATTCCGTACCAGCGATTATTTAATTCGTCGATTTCCGAGGCGGCAATTGTTGGTACAGCCGTAGGGTACGCCATGAGTGGTGGGCGGGTGGTGGCCGAGCTCATGTATTGCGACTTTATGGGGCGCGCTGGTGACGAGATCTTCAACCAGATGGCCAAATGGCAGGCAATGTCCGCAGGTGTGCTCCAAATGCCACTCGTACTGCGCGTATCAGTTGGTTCCAAATATGGCGCGCAGCATTCACAGGATTGGACAGCGCTGGTAGCACATATTCCTGGCCTTCAGGTGATGTTCCCGGCGACTCCCTATGACGCGAAGGGCATGCTCAACCTGGCATTACGCGGGAGCGATCCAGTTATCTTCTTTGAGAGTCAACGCCTTTATCCAGAACCAGAGCGAATTGTGGCGGGTGGGGTGCCAACCGAGTATTATGAAGTGCCACTTGGTGAGCCAGTTGTACGGCGTGCAGGAACGGATCTGACAATCGTGACAATTGGCGCGACCCTCTATGTAGCGATGGAAGCGGCTGAGACCTTAAGCCAATCTGGCATCTCAGTTGAGGTGATTGACGCACGGTTCCTGAACCCGTTGAATTATGAGCCAATCATCGCTTCTGTGCGTAAAACCGGTAAAGTGCTGTTGGCATCTGAGGCATGCGAACGTGGCTCATTTCTGCACACCATGGCCTCAAATATCAGCCAGCTAGCATTCGATGCGCTTGATGGGCCAGTAGTCGTGGTTGGGGCACGCAACTGGATTACACCGCCCGCCGAGATGGAGGAAGAATTCTTCCCACAGAAGGAGTGGCTGTTGGATGCAATCCACGAGCGAATCCTGCCGCTTCCAAATCACACCCCAAACACCGAACAGATGCTGGATGTGATTGTGGCTAGGAATCGGGCGGGAGTCTAGAGAACGATGGAGCATTGGAGCATTGGAGCATTGGAGCATTGGGGCGTTGGAACGATGGAACGCAAGCGCAGAACGCAAAGCGCAAGAGCATGTGTCACCATGTCACCATGTCACCATGTCTCCGTGTCTCCGTGTCTCCGTGTCTCCGTGTCTCATATTCTGCGCTGTTTACACCATTACTTGTTGTAGCGAATGAACCGCAGGCTGGCGGGTAGCAATTTCCCCATACAATTGCTCAAGGCGAGCGGCAGCCGTGCTCCACGCGTGGTATTGTTCGACATAACGGCGGCCCGAAGCGCCAATCGTAGCAGCTTCCTGTGAGTCGGCAAGCAGGCGAAGAATGGCTTGAGCGTATTCACCTGCGCTCTCTGCCAAGAGCAGATCACGGCCTTCAACTGCCGCAAGTGCCTGTGCTGCCTGCCGTGCAGCAATCACTGGTGTTGCCATGGCCATGGCCTCTAGCACCTTATTTTGAATACCAACCCCATAGCGTAATGGGCAGACTGCAATGGTAGCCCGTGCGATCGCTGGCCGCAGATCAGGCAGGAACCCGGTAACTGTAACGCGCTGATCCGCTGCAAGATCCTGCACCGATTTGGGTGGGCCACTACCAGCGATCACCACGCGAACCTCAGGCCGGGTTGCCCAAACATATGGCATAATTTCGCTTACAAGGAAGAGTGCCGCAGCCTCATTGGCGTGGTATCCCATTTTGCCACTAAACACCAATGTTTCTGGATCGCGGCTAGAATCTTGGGGTGCGAAGTATTCTAAATCGACACCATTTGCTACAACAACTGGCATTGGGCAATTGGGATTCGGCGCATATTTTGCTTGAAGTTGCTCTAAGGCACGTGCATCCTCTGGTGAAGAGACAATCACCCGATCATAGCGGGTAGTGTATTCGGCTTCATAGCGGCGGGTACGCCCTATATCAATAAATGCCATAATGCGGCTTTTAAGGGTTGGGCCGCTGCGCAGGGTACGATCAAAAAGCAAACTAATACTATCGACAGAATCAAGTAGCACTGGGAGATCATACAACCCATAGGCAAGTGCCGATCCACGCAAGTGTTCGATATGCGCGACATCATATTGGCCGCTACGCGCTTCGTTGCGTACTGCCTCCAGGAGTGTATGGTCGAAATTTAGCGCGGCCTGTAATGGCATGTGGCTTGGAATCGCGCGTAATGCATTGAACAGCATATCACGTGGCCCAAGCGGAATATGTACGACCCGTGTACAGAGCGCACGCATGTCCGCAAGTGCTTCATCGTCATCTTTCCCCGAGCTGCACACAAGTGTCACCTGGTGGCCACGTTGAATCAGTGCGCGGATGAAATTGTAGGGCCGCACCCGAATTGGTGATGGAACATAGGGTGAGATGAATAGGATACGCATGGTGTGCCTCTTGGTATAGATAGATGGATTCTTCGGTTTGCTCTATTGGTTGTGATACGCTTGCTTCTCTGCTAGGCTTTTGCGGGTAACACAGTCTTGTTCACAGCCTTGGGTCGAGTCTTGCCAAGCCGCTCATACACCGCTTCCATAGCAGGGTAAACAGCCTTCCAGTCGTAGCATTCTAGTAATCGCTCACGGCCAGCTGCCGCTAACTGAGCGCCAAGCGCTGGGTCGCGTAGGAGCTTTGTGACAGCTGCCGCAAATGCTGATGGCGTATCGGCGACAAGCAAATGCTTGCCTGGCACCAGATCGATACCCTCATACCCAATCGTGGTCGACACGATCGGTATGCCACGGGCGAGTGCCTCAAGAATCTTGACGCGCATCCCACCACCACTGCGGAGCGGCACAATCAAGCATGCTGAGTCGCTAATATACGGTTTTGGATCTGGTACATAACCAGTGACCTTAATACTTGGTTCGCTCTCAGGGAGCGCTCGTACTTCGGCAACAGGGCGCTGGCCAACAACATAAAAGCTGGTTTCAGGAACTTCCTGTCGCACAAGTGGATATATTGCTCTGGCGAACCACATAACACCATCCACATTTGGTGGCCACATCATTGTCGCAAGGCTAAGAATGCCATTGGCACCCGCGCTGCGTGGAATAGGCTGTTCTGCTTCAGCATCGACTGCAATTGGGATAACCGGCATCTCGCGCTCCCCACCAATTGCCTCAAATAATGCCTTGCGGTCTTCATCACTCACTGCTGTCACAGCCTCAAACCGCTTGCAGACATCCCCTTCATACCGTTTGAGGAGCCGCCATTCGCGTTCGAGGAATATGCGTGCTGCTCCTGACTCTTGCTGCGCCATGCGTTTGAAAATAGTCCAAACAGCATTATGCTGATCTAACAGGCGTGGTAATGGCAAGCGATCTGCGAACATCGCCATGTTGAGTTGATCGGCATGAACGAGATCGAATGGTTGGCCAGCTGCCTCGGCTTGAGCAACGAGTTTAGTGAGGGTTTCGTGCATGGCAGGTAAATCATCGCGAGCCATCAACCATGGGCGGCCACTCACCAAGCTTTTGGCAAGTGCGATCGCATCACGTACACGTGAGCGCTCTAGATGAACGGTATGTACAGCGGCACAAATGCTCTGCAGCGCAGCCGCATCCTGCTCTTCCTGTGGGTTGCGTGTAAACGCAACAAGTGTAATGCGATGGTGTGCGGCAAGATGGCGCAACAGGTGGTATGTTTTGACTTTAGGGCCGCTATCGGGCGGGTATGGTACGATCTGAGTGAGTAGGAGAATATTCATCGATTGACCTCATACAGAGCATAGCGCCCGATTTGGGCTACACGAGTCGTATAGGCATGAATGTAACTGCGGAATACCGTTGTCCATGAGCCCATCTATGCTACGCTGATCGGACGCCTGTCTGTAGATGGCTGATCAGTAGAATGCGATGAACGTGATGAAAGGACTGTTACGATAATTAATGTGCCAACTAGGAGTATCAATGGCAAGATGCTTAGAACTCCATCCAAGCCGAGTGCTGTTCCCAGGTTACGTGCAATATCGCCATGTTGCCAGGCTGGTAGGATGATTTCAAACCATGGGTTACGGGTTGTATCATTAGGGAAGCTTTGCCCTGCAAGTGTTTCTAACCAGGTCAAGCCGACCGATACAGCAATAAGCGTACTACACAGCAATTTGCCAGCAGTCTTGGCCCAGAGTGCCTGAATGCCATATGCTGCAGGAAGCGCAAGGAATGGCAGCATTGGTACAAGGTAACGTGGCCCAACGCCAAAGCCACCCCACCACATGATCGATGAGCTGTAGAACAGGGTTAGCCCTGCAACAGCCGCTAAGCAGACAATCAGGAGTCCGCGAGATTGAGCGCTGTGCCACCAGAGGATGAACCCTGGAACGGACAATATCAACCATGGGGCGCGTACAAATAGGCCGCGGAACGTGCCAAAAGTTAGCCCCCAAAGGGCATCAAGATGTGGATAGGTAATGCTTAAGAATCCAGTATGGTGTTGATCTTGCCAGAGTGCCGAGTGGGTATAGCCAACCGGCCAAATGGTGCCAAATGCATCCAAATTGTAGAAACCCATCAACAGGAGTGGTGGGATTCCACCAAGCGCAGCCATGGCTAGATCCGCAGGCCGAAGCCGAATAAGTGCCCATACGCCAAAGGCAGCGATAATCAATGCAGGTGGATATTCGCTGATAATCACATAACCACAGAGTAAACCAAACAGAAATGCGCGAACAAGCCCGATCGACGTGCGAGCTGCCAGTGCTGGAAAGCGAGCGCTGTTCTTTGGCTCCTGTGCTAATAAGAGGATAAAGAACCCACCAAAGAGGAGTGCCGCAACAAATTGATGGCTATAGAAGTTGCCTGAATAGGCCAACGCAGGAGTTGCTAACCCATATGCGAGTGTGACTAACAAGCGCAATGGGCGATCGAAACCAAGGCGTGCTAGTGCTGCATAGAGGAGCACCCCAAGCAGCGCAGCCGGAATTGCTACTGTGGTTGCAGTGAGCAGTGCTTGCGCTACAAAGTGGCGAACCTTCTCATCGTTGATTCCAGTACCGCTCTGATTCAGGGTTGTACTGAGCGCCCCACCACCAGCAGCTTTTGCCAGCAGTGGTTGAATACGAGGGTGATCAATGATTGGTAATGCCGCAGCATAGAGCGGTAAAGCAACAAATGAGAGCCCTGGAGGTTTATCGGTATAAGTATGATCATTGTATAGCGCGTAATCGCCAGTATTCGCAACATACGCGTCGATACTGGTGGTGCGCTGTTCCACAAGCGCGCGTACTAGGTTTAGTCGCGAGTTCTGGCTCCAATCGGCCCAGCGTGGCAGCACATAGACGTATGCGACCAGCAGTGTGAGGAAGATCAGCAGCATATCGCGCCGCATCGTCATCCGCTCCATCTGCACGCTCCCTTTTTGTGACATCCAGCCGACGCAAGTATCGGCTCTACTGTGCCATCTAGGGTAGCAGACACTGATGAATTGAGGCTAACTCATCATCAGAGCGAGATAACAGTGTGTTCACGCTTCTGAGCGTGAACACACAAATGTGCCTTCACGCTCAGAAGCGTGAAGGCACATTTGTACGCTGCCGAATTGCTGCAAGTGCGTGTTCGGCCTCACTACGGTTAATTTGCGTAATAATTGGCGGCGTTCCACGCCAAGAGAGGAATTTCAAGAGCGAGAAGACAGCTTTGATCCCATCGCTTGATTTGATTTTCTTCCCTTCCTCATAGGTACGCCCCATATAGGAGATTGGCACTTGATAGATTCGATAGCCCAAGCGCAGCACTTTGGCGGTGATCTCAGGTTCAATGCCAAAATCATTACTTTGTAAATCGAGGCTTCTAAGGATCGAGGTTCGCATCACCTTATAACATGTCTCCATGTCGTCGATCCAGCAGTTGTAGAGGAAATTGGTGATGAACGTGAGACCTTTGTTGCCAATGGCGTTCCAAAAGTACATGCCAGTATGGCGGCCCATGAAACGTGAGCCAAACACAACATCAACGCGCCCAGCAACAATCGGGCGCACCAACTCATAGTAGTCGTTTGGGTCATACTCAAGATCCGAATCCTGGATAATACTAATCTCGCCTTGGGCATGAGCAAGCCCAGTACGAATGGCATTACCCTTCCCTTGATTTGTGGGCTGGCGAATAACGCGCAGTTCAGGATGGATTTGCTCCAACTCGTGCAGAATATCGGGTGTGCGATCGCGTGAGTGATCATCAACGACAATGATCTCTTTGCTTAGATCAATTGCCAGAACCTGCTCAATGATCTCGCGGACCGTTGCTTCCTCGTTATAACATGGCATGATGATCGACAATAACAACACATTGCTCCTGAATGTCGTATCTGGCGAGCACAATACGCCTGGTGTCGAACCTGGTTGGCACAACAAGCATTATTGCGCGCATCATACCACTATTTTTCGTATGGTTTGCCGATTGCCGCAGGTGGCCGCGCCCGGCCAACGATTCCCGCCAGAACAACAATGGTGATGACATATGGCAGCATTTGGAGGAATTGGGCAGGGAGTGCAAAATCAAACCCTTGGATTTTGATCTGTAGCGCATCGGCGGAACTGAAGATCAGCGCACCACCCAATGCGCCAAAGGGAGTCCATTTTCCAAAGATCATGGCAGCCATGGCGATAAACCCACGGCCATTCGTCATAAGATCATCGAAATTGAAGGTTGCTTCGAGGGAGAACCACGCGCCAGCAAGCCCTGCCAGTAGCCCAGAAAAGAACACATTCATATAACGCATGCGGTTGACATCAATCCCCATGGTGTCGGCGGCACGCGGATGCTCACCAATCGCGCGGGTTCGTAGCCCCCAAGCTGTGCGAAACAACAGAATATGGAACAATGGCACAAGTATAAGCATTGCATAGGTAATTGGGCGATGATTAAAGAAGATTGGCCCGAGTACCGGAATATTTGAGAGTAGCGGGATGGGCAGATTTGGCAGTGCCTTGCCTGTTGTGCCGCTCTGGGAAAGTGGCAGGATGACATTATTGCGTAAAAAGCCAGTAACCCCAACCGCCAGGATATTAATTACCGTACCGCTAATGATTTGATCGACCTTAAAGCGAATCGCAAGCAGGGCATGCAACATAACGAGTACACCACCTGCGCCAATTGCAAAGAGCAACCCAAGCCAAGAATTACCGCTAGTAAGCGCAATAATGAAACCAAAACAGGCCGCAGTGAGCATAAGCCCTTCAACAGCAATATTGATCACACCAGATCGCTCGCAGAGAATCCCAGCTAATGAGCCGAGCACAATTGGGGTTGCGAGGCGTACCATGCGTGCCAGCATATCAACAAGATCGGTGCGGCTGCCATTGATTGCCCAGATCAGAATGATAAAGATTGTCGCAAAGATCAGTAGCCCCATATAGACAGAAACGAACTGTTGCGGTTGCCGTACGATCAGGTAGATCGCGCCAGCAATCAGGAGTATGGCGATGATCGCGGTTGTTACAACTGTGGGCAGCGGGATGTCGAGCAACGGCGGGTCGACAGGCCGCGCGCCTGGGTAGGTGATCCGTAGCGTCGAGAGTTTATCGAGCGCGACTGCGCCGCTCACCAGCCAGAACAGTAGGATCGAAACGGCAAGACCAAGGATCCCGATGATCCGCTGGCGGTTGAATTGAAAACTACTGATCATTGGAATAACCTTTGAACGAGAGAACAAGAGAACCGCAGAACCGCAGAACCGCAGAACCGCAGAACCAAGGAGACAAGGAGACAAGGTAACGCTTTGCGTTCTGCGCTCCAACGCTCCAACGCTCCAACGCTCCAACGCTTCAATGCTTCAATGCTTCAATGTTTCCTACCCTCCCCATCCACGGGTGAACACGGCCTGACCGCTGCGTTTAGCCTTAATACGGTACATCCAGCGCACAATTTGATCGGCGGCAACGAAGACAATTACGAGCGCCTGAACAATGTTGATCAGGTTGATCGAGATCCCGCTTTCGAGTTGCATAAGGCCGGCGCCATTGCGCAATGCGCCCCAGAAGATCGCGGCAGGAATAATGCCAATCGGATTACTTTGTGCCAGCAGTGCAATCGCAATACTGTCGAACCCATAGCCAGCCGAAAAGGAGGCTTTGAGATTATGTTCGAGTCCAAGAACAGTTGCACCACCAGCCAGCCCAGCTAAGCCGCCACTGAGTGCCATTGCCAAAATGAAATTACGGGTGATGCTTATTCCTGCATACTGTGCGGCATCCGGGTTCGCTCCCACAGTACGAATTTCGAAGCCAATCGTGGTTTTGTTGAGCAGCCACCAAATGAAGAATGCGACCACGATAGCAATAATAAACCCAGCATGCAGGCGGTAATCTTCGCCAAAGAGGTATGGTAACTGGGCATTTGGTGAGATAAAACGTGTGCGTGGTGCACTGGCCGCAGGATCTTTGAATGGCCCTTTGATCAGATAATCTGTTAGGCGGATAGCAACATAGTTGAGCATAATTGTAGTGATGACTTCGTGTGCGCCAGTACGTGCGCGTAAAAAACCAGCTATCCCACCCCAGATAGCTCCACCAGCAAAACCCGCGAGTATCGCAAGCGGTAGATGAATAATCATCGGTAGATTCTCAAACGCCGCTCCGACGACCGCCGCAGAGAATGCCCCCATTGCAAGCTGGCCTTCTGCACCAATATTGAACAGACCACATTTGAAGCCCAGTGCAACCGCAAGCCCAGCAAAAATATACGGGGTTGCTTCTACCAATGTATTGGCAATCGCCGCTGGCGTACCAAGCGCCCCGCGGAACAGCCCGCTATATGCTGAAACAACACTGGCTCCAGTAGCCACAATAATAATTGCACCAATCACAAGTGCAGTGAATATTGCCAGAAGCGGCACAAGTAGTTCAATCAGAAGTTGACCCACATCGATTTTCAGGCGTGCAGATCGGGCAGGAGGGGTGTTGGGCGCTGTGGCCTGCGGTGTAGAAGACATGCATTCCTACCTTATAACAATGAAGCATCGAAGCATCGAAGCAGGGAAGCAGACATGCGAAATGCTCCACGCTTATTGTGCAACGTGTTTAGATACTTCATTGCTTCATTGCTTCATTGCTTTGTTCAGTTGTTATTCCCGCCATCAACAACCCAATTCCCTCGCGGGTGGCTTCTTCAGCTGGGATGGTGGCGATGATTTTGCCTTTGAACATAACCGCAATGCGATCTGCAAGTGCCAGAATTTCATCAAGCTCGGCCGAGACAAGCAACACCGCCACGCCTTCATCACGCTGACGAATGATCCCACGGTGAATAAATTCGATTGAGCCAACATCAATACCGCGCGTGGGTTGTGCGGCAATCAAGAGTTTGATTGGGCGTGAGAACTCGCGGGCAATCACGACTTTCTGTTGATTCCCGCCAGAGAGCGTTGATGCTATTGCAGTTGCACTTGAGGTGCGAACATCAAACTCCTCGACTAAGCTTTCAGCACGCTCAATAATTGCGGCCTCATCCGTCACCAGCCCATGTGCATACGGTTCAAGGTAATAGGTGGAAAGCACCAAGTTATCAGCGATTGTGTAGCTGAGCACGAGCCCATGGCGGTGCCGATCTTCGGGCACATGCGCAGTACCAGCTTCAATAATCGCACGTGGTGACGCGCTGGTGAGGTTCTTCCCAAGTAGTTCAACATGGCCAGCAGCAAGCGGGCGTAGGCCGGTAATCGCCTCTACAAGCTCAGTCTGCCCGTTTCCCTGGACGCCAGCAATGCCGAGTACCTCGCCAGCGCGAACACTCAGGCTCAGGTTATCCACCACAAGCGCCTTGCGGTCGTCAAGAACACGCAAATGATCTATGCGCAGAACTTCCTCGCGTAGGTTCGCAGGGCCTTTTGGGACCGTCAGGATGACATCGCGGCCAACCATCATGCTGGCCAGACTCGATTCTGTTGAGGTTTGTGGAAGTACGGTGCCAACCACCTTGCCGCGCCGCAAGACGGTAATGCGATCGGCGATCGCGAGTACTTCACGCAATTTATGGCTGATGAAAATGATCGATTTGCCCTGTTTGCGCAGTGCTTCGATCACAACAAACAGATCATCAGCTTCTTGGGGTGTTAAAACCGCAGTTGGTTCATCCAGAATCAGGAATTCAGCACCGCGGTAGAGCGCTTTGATAATCTCGGCGCGTTGCTGGACACCGACAGGCAGATCCTGTACGAGTGCATCTGGGGGTACTTCGAGGCCATATTGCTGTGACAGTTCACGAATACGTATATTGGCCTGCTTAGCGTCGAGTAGCATGCCGCGCGTGATCTCGGTTCCGAGTGTCACATTCTCTGCAACCGTGAGGGTAGGAACCAACATGAAGTGTTGGTGTACCATGCCGAGTCCAAGGTGGATTGCATCATTCGGGCCATGAATCGTGACCTCTTTACCACGAACAAGGATCTGGCCTTGATCCGGCGCATACAACCCATACAGGATATTCATCAGGGTTGATTTGCCTGCCCCATTTTCGCCAAGAAAGGCATGGATTTCACCAGGTTCGAGCGTAAAGCTGACATCATCATTGGCGAGGACGCCAGGGAAACGTTTGGTAATGTTACGAACCTCGAGGACGGGCGTCATCGTGGATCTCCATCCGCGTTATTGTGAAGCAATGTGAAACTGGGCGCCATTGTACCACCTCTTTGTTGAATCAATGCGGCGCGAGCAGATTGCCCGCGCCGCACTGGTTTCGCTGAATTGGTTGAGGTTACTTCAGGACAACGTTGGTCTTGATTGAACCATCGGCCAAGCCGGCGATTGTCTTCTTGATCAGATCCTTAACGTCGGCTGGCACGGATGCATCGGCCTTGTTGAATGATGCCAGGCCGACACCCTCGTTAGCAGCGCTGAAAACAGATGTGCCGCCCTTGAAGGTGCCAGCTTGTGCTTCCTTAATTGCGCTGAATACAGCAACATCGACACGCTTGATCGCGCTGGAGAGAATCTTGTCGGCACCTGGTGCAGCGCCATTCTGGAAGGTCGTGATGAACTCATCTTGGTCGACACCGATGACATAGACGCCATCTTGAGCGGCGGCCTGGATACCACCCGAACCTGTCTGACCACCAGCACCGAAGATGACATCGGCACCCTCAGCAATAAAGCTGCGGGCCGCCTCAGCACCACGTGCCCGATCGACAAATGAGTCGATATAGACTTTCTTGACCTGTATATCTGGGTTGACCGACTTGGCACCATTCTCATAGCCAATCAGGAACTTCTGCACTGGTGGGATTTCAACACCACCAACAGCAGCGATGGTTCCACTCTTGCTGATTGAGGCAGCCAGCACACCGGCCAAATAGCCAGCCTGATCTTCGGAGAAAACGATACCTTCAACATTCGGGATGATTGGATCGTAGGCATTATCAACAATCGCATACTTGATATTCGGGTTTTTGGCGGCAGCTTCTTTAAGTGCATCGCCCATGAAGAAGCCAACACCAATGATCATGTCGAAGCCCTGATCAGCGAACTGCTGCATGTTCTTGCCATAGTCCGTCTGAGCCTGAGTCTCGATGAAGGCAACCTCAACGCCAAGTTCCTTCTCTGCGCGCTTCAGGCCTTCGTATGCGTACTGGTTGAAAGTACCATCATTGACCTTACCAACATCGGTTACGAGGCCAACCTTGAACTTCTTGGCTTCGGGAGCTGTGGTTGGCTCAGGTGCCTTGGTTGGCTCGGGTACGGCGGTTGGTGCTGGAGCTGAGGTTGGAGCAGCCGGGGCTGCTGTCGGGGCGGCTGGAGCCGCTGGCTGGGCTTGGCCACAAGCAGCCAACAGCGTCAGGGTGAGTAGCATCGCAATAAGCGATTTTCGCATGGGAATTTTCCTCTCTACATCGTGACCATCCCACAACAACAAAATGCGCCTACCTGGCGCGTATGTCTGGGATGTATCTATATAGGTACCATGTGATTATAACAGGGGCACTGGATTCCAGCAACTTATAGGATAGGGCGTAAAACCCACCAGCTTTAGACACCCAAAGGGTACCCGGATAGAAGCCCTTCACTCGCTTCAGCCGCTTTAGTCGCAGAAAACGCATCTGACATTCCCTTCACATAGGGCGTTCTAACGCCACAAACCACTTGCAATAGAACAGATTTTCTGGTATACTATCTGCATAGGTGTTCGTGCCTAGTACCTTTCAACTGAGTTTTGGGCGTTCCGACTGGAAATCTTCAGTCGGGTAAAAGACTCAAAGTCAC
>JANLSE010000643.1:0-3577 GCA_031362265.1 Roseiflexaceae bacterium | reverse complement strand
AAGCCGCCGCCGTAGATCTTTGTGGCGTTACGGATTTCGAGGAGTGGTTGTTCCTGGGACATCGTTTTCTCACTCATAGAGATGGCAGGCCACAAAATGATCTGGTTTCAGCTCACGTAGGGGAGGTGCCACCATGCGGCACTTCTCCATGACATGCGGGCAGCGATACTGGAAGATACAGCCGGGCGGTGGGTTGCGCAGGTCGTGGGTCACGCCCTCGGTGACTCTCAGCGGCTTACGCTCCTTGATCGACGGGATGGAAGCGATCAGCACTTGCGTATATGGATGCAGCGGTTCGGCGAAGGTATCTTTGGTTATCGCAATCTCGACTATATTACCGGCATACATGACAGCGATGCGATCGACCAGCTGAGCCTGCAGGCCCATGTCGTGGCCGATCAGGATCATGGAAACATGCAGACGCTCCTTGATATCAAGGAGCGTCTGCGCGACAACACGTTGAACCACTACATCGAGAGCGCTGGTCGGCTCATCGGCAATCACCAGGGTTGGGTTAAGCGAGATGGCCATCGCAATACACACGCGCTGTTTCATACCTCCGCTGAGCTCGTGGGGGTACATGTCGTAGACACGCCCGGGCAGGCCAACCAGGTTAAGCAGTTCCATGATCCGTTCGCGCAATTCGCCACGTGGCTGTCTGCCCTCGTGGGCCTCGATCCCATCGGCGATCTGTTTATTGATCCGCATGACCGGGTTAAGCGAGTTCATCGCGCCCTGCGGGATCAGCGCCAGTTTCTGCCAGCGCACCTCGCGCAATTCACGCTCGGTCAGTTCCACCAGGTCGATACCATCGAGCAGTGCCTTACCTTCCACGATCCGGCCAGGCGGTTGCACCAGCCGCAGTACTGCCATGGCCGTAGTTGTTTTGCCACAGCCCGATTCGCCAACCAGGCCAAGTGTCTCGCCGGAATAAATCTTGAAGCTGACCCCATTCACGGCGATCACATCGCCGCGCGGTGTCTCATAGTGAACGCGCAGGTCCTGAACATCCAGCACCGTGTCACGGGCAGATCGTTTTTGGGCCGCCTGGGCCATTGCAACGTCGTTCTGCAGCTTGGCCATCTTATTCCTTGACTCCTCTGAGGCGCGGGTTGGCAATCTCGTCAAGCCCGGTAGCGATCATAAACAGGCCGGTAAAGATAATAATTAGGGTCAGGATCGGGAAGCCCCACCACCACCACATGTTACGTATCACCGCAGCACCACGCAGAGCATAGAAGATCGTCATGCCGAGGGTCGGAATACGCGAAGGCCCCAGGCCGAGCGCTTCGAGGCTACTAGCGGCCAGGATGGCACCCGAGACATTGCCGGCAAAGCTAGCCGCCAGCCAGGGCAAGAGGTTCGGTAGCATCTCGCGGAACATGATACTGAGGGTTGAGGAGCCCGAGAGCCGCGCCATGCGGATGAACCCACGTTCGCGCAGGGACAGCACCTGCGAGCGAATCAGTCGGGTCGGGCCTGGCCAGGCGAACAGAGCCAATAGTAGTGCCATGGTAGTCGCATCGATCTGGCTCACAAATGCTGCAATCACGATCAGAACCGCCAACGACGGAATAGTCAGAACCGCGTCGGTGATCGTGCGCACTACGTCATCCCACCAACCACCCAACAGGCCAGCTGAGAAACCCAGCATGCTGCCGATCAGCACGCCCACGCCGGCAGCAATCACGCCGACACCCAGCGAGGTTGGCGCGCCGGTGATAATTAGGGCCAGTATATCGCGACCATTGCTCTCGGTGCCGAGCGGGTATTTGATATTGCCGTTGAGCTTGCCGTCACGAACCCAGTAGGGTGGCAGGTTGAGCGGTACCTGGGCCGCACGGGCGCGGGTGGTATCGTAGAACAGCGGCCCAAGTAGGCTCATCGCTACCACCACGACGACCATCGACAAGCCAATTAGTAGCTTGGGGTTCAGCCAGGGTGAGTCCCAGCGGTTGAAGCGCGCCGCCTTGACGAGTTCGGGCGGAGCTGTAAACGTTGCCATGTTTCTTCTCCATCAGCGCTTCTGGTAGGTAATGCGTGGATCGAGGATCGGGTAGAGCAGGTCGATAATCAAGCCAGCAGTAGCCGTCGTAACGATGGTAATCACTACAATACCCTGGATAAGCGTATAGTCGTTATTAACGATCCCCAGGTACAGCAGGTAGCCCATACCGGGGTACGAGAACAGGTACTCGACCAGGATCGCGCCGCTGGCGATTGTGCCGATACTCAGCGCCAATGCGGTGACCTGTGGCAACACGGCATTACGGACTGCGTAGCGCCAGAAGATTCGCCCTGGCCATAGCCCTTTCGCATTCGCCAGGATCAGGTAATCTTCGCCATCGGTGGTGATCATCATACCACGCATCCCCAATGCCCAAAAGCCGACGCTAGCGATCACAATCGCGAACGCTGGCAGGGTGCCATGATAGATCACGCTAGTGATAAAATCCCAGGAGATGGCCTGTTTGATCCCACTACCGGCGCCGCCGCCGACCGGGAACCACCTGAGGCCAAAGGCAAACACATAAATTAACAAAATACCGAGCATGAAGAACGGAATCGAGGTAAATGTAAGGGTCAGCGGCAATAATTGTTTGAGGAGTCTGGGAGTCTTACGCCAGCCCATCAGCGCACCAACCGTGTTACCGCCGATAAACGAGATCACTGTAGCGATCAAAAGCAGTCCAATCGTCCATGGCAGCGATTGGCCGACCATATCGGTAACTGATGAGGGGAACGACGCCAGCGAGTAGCCCAAGTCAAAGCGTAACACGTTGCCCATATAGCGCAGATACTGGATCGGCAGCGGATCATCAAGGCCAAAACGCTTACGCCAGGCTTCGATCATGATAGCCGAATTCTCGACTTGCGCGCCCTGAGCCATCATGCGCGAAACCATCGCGGACACCGGATCGCCTGGCGCGAGCCGCGGCACCAAAAAAATAATCGTTGTGCCAAGCCAGATCGTCAGAAAGAACATGCCAACACGCCGCAGCACATATGGCCAGGTTAGACCACCCATGATATACCTCGTTTAGGCTTGGTTGCAGGAAAAGGCTGCTACCTGATAGCCGAACGTTACCCTGATCGAAGTGTAGGGGCAGCCTTGCCACCCCTACACTTTTGGAGCCAGGAGGATCCATATCCTCCCGGATGAGAAACCCAGATCCGAGAATTACTTGCCAGTCGGCTCAACCGCATGAATAAGCACATGCGTGCTCTGCCACCAGGTCCAGGAGCTGTTCCATGGATCGTCGGCCGTTGGCCAGCCCTTCCAGTACGTGGTATTAAGTGGGATGAGCTTCTTGGCCTGGGTGATCGGAATGACCGGCAGATCCTTCATATAGATGTCCATAGCCTGAAGGAAGAGCTCATCGATCTTGGGATCGCCGATCGGCAGGGTGCCGATCTGGTCGACCAACGCGCTGTATTCCTTGTTATCCCAGCGCCAGCCATTGGTGCTCGCCCGCTCACCAACCGGCTTGATCCACGAGCTGTTGAGATTGTTCATTGAGGCCCAGGGCTCGTTGATCGAACCACACATATACCAGGCCATGCGGGTCTCGAACTT
>JANLSE010000636.1:0-2356 GCA_031362265.1 Roseiflexaceae bacterium | reverse complement strand
CGGTGGACATGCATCCGAGTGCGGCATGCGCACCTGGACCGCGGGCGTCTTGCGCCGTTCAAACGCGCTCTTGACCGCCTCCGCGGCCTTGGCACGCGCAGTGTTAATCAGGTTGCTGTTCAAGTCTGGCAGTTCCGCCCGAACGGCATAGTAGGCCAGATAATGCAGCTTCGTGGCGTTGCTGACACCGGCATCCCATCCGAACTGCACGAACCGATTGAACGCAGCCGTAAACAATCGGCTCGTCTCAGCCAGAGCCTCGGCTTGCGCGTGCGAGGGGTTCAATTGTACGCGGATTGTTCGTTGCATAGTGTTGATTATAACATACACGAACGATTACACAAGAACGTATGTTTCATACGGCTCCCAATCGCGAGTGGACGCCGTTCGTTTCGCCGTACCCCAATTCCTCCCCACGGTCTAAAGACCAGGGGCTACCTTGGGGTGATTCGGTGTATTCCGCTTATGATCTAGCTTTGCGAGGTACCATGCTTACAAACCACACACTTACCATCACAACTGCGCGTACAGAAGCGTTGAATACAGCTACTCGCGCAGCTATTATTCATGTCTGCAGAACCGCCTTTCAGGAGGATGACTTTCTGCAGCTCTTTTCCTACATCCCGTCCGGTGGCATCCACGTGATTGCTTATCAGAAGCAAGAGGTCGTGGGTCATGCTGTGGCGACGACGCGCTGGCTGCAACCGGAAGGCCTGGCACTGTTACGCACCGCCTACATCGATGCCGTCGCGACATTACCAGCATATCAAGGCCAGGGGATTGGCAGCACCGTCATGCGTCACATTGCAGCAGCCATTCCTGCGTATGAGCTTGCCTGCTTACAGACAGAGCGGATGTCGTTTTATGGCCGGATAGGCTGGGAGGCGTGGCGGGGTCTGTTAGCCGTTCGAAAGCCGCTTGAGCTTGTGCCAACCTTCGATCAAAAGGGGATCATGATTCTGCGCCTTGCGCGTACGCCGCCGCTGAATGTCGAAGGTTTGCTGACCGTCAATTATGACGGACGCATGTGGTGAGAGCGAGAAACCAAGCGATAACGACGAATACCTGCATTCCTAGCTACCGAGGGCCAGCCGTGTTGTCGTAACACATGACCACGCTCGCCAATTCCGCCTGGGCGTAGCCGCTGGGTAGTTCCAGCCTGAGCTGTACGGTCGCGCCGACCTGCAGCGCACCGCCGCGATAGTGCAGCAACGCTCCATTCTGGTCGAACAGCGCCACCGTATGTGCACCAATTTCTGTGCGCCCGACTTCGCTCATGGTCGAGCCGCTCCCATCAATCGCCATGAGGAACGCGTGGTCGTCGGTCGGCAGACGATGCGTCAGGCTAGCCCCTGGATCCAGGTAGACATCGAGGAGTGTAAACTCCGTCAGCGTCTCGTAGGCCGCCCGCACATCACCAGTGGCTCCGGCGACGATCCGCATAGAGACGCCGGGGGAGGGTCGCAGTTCAGGCACGGTAGCGGCGCTGACGTGGGCCGCGCCAGGGTCAGCGAATTTGTGTGCCGCAGCCAGGTTGACCCACATCTGCAGGCCGTGGCAGCGCACGCCAGGGGTCTCGGGCACCTCCTCGTGTTGGATGCCGCGCGCCGCCTGCGTCCAGTGCAGCGCGCCGGGCTCGATTCGACTGTGGTCGCCCAGGCTGTCGCGATTGATGAAGGCACCGACCGAGTCGGGAAACATGTCATCACCGAGAACCCGGCGTGCGGATGCGGCGGGAAGAAGGGCTGCGGCATCTCAAAGTCGCTCAGCACCAGAAACGGATCAATGTTCAGCCCGCTCTGCGGGCTGAACGTGTAGTCGCTGAAGCCCCGTCCGTGCTCGCCGCGCTGTAGGGTCACCAGGGCGGACACGCCGCGCTCGCCGCTTCAACGCTTTGCGCTCAAACGCTTCACGCTTAGACGCTCTGTGCTTCCGATGCGGTTGGTGGCTTGCGCACCATGCCTGCAATCTTCATGATCAGCCAGAAGATGCCAGCTAGCACGAATACTGAGATATAATCGATCAGGGGAATACGAATAATCTCATTCAGATTGCCCCAGCCACGCCAGTTGTACATCGCCAGAACAGCCACAATATAGCCAACTCCAAACAGCCAGCGCAGATTACGTGAGAGGCCAAGTCCATGCATTTGCGTAATGATAAAGAGTGCCATGAAGCCGAAAAAGAACATTGGCCAGAACCCCGACACACCAGCTTGCATATAGGCCACCAACGTACCATGAATCAGTACCATGAACTCGAGCGTAAATGTCCACCAGCGATTGGTGTGGATACGAGTGAAGAACAGGCTACCCTGGAGCAGCAGGAAAAACATATACAGGAATCCAATCAGGTG
>JANLSE010000623.1:0-3794 GCA_031362265.1 Roseiflexaceae bacterium | reverse complement strand
TGACACTGGAGGAGAAGCTCGAGGTCGCACGCCAGTTGGCACGTATGCGCGTCGATATTATCGAATCTGGGTTTCCCGCAGCATCACCAGGCGATTGGGCCGCCGTCCATGAGATCGCTCGCTTGGTTGGTACGCCAGATGGCCCAACGATTGCGGCACTTGCACGGGCGAATAAGGAAGATATCGACAAAGCCTGGACAGCAATTCAACCAGCCGCGAAAAAGCGTATCCATACCTTCATGTCCACCTCGGATATTCATCTGGAACACCAGTTCCGGAAATCGCGAGGCGAGGCACTGGAACTGATCGGTGAGATGGTGACCTATGCAAGTAGCCTGTGCGAGGATGTTGAATTTTCGCCCATGGATGCATCACGCTCCGATCCGGAATTCCTCTACCAGGTGCTGAAAGTCGCGATCGAATGTGGTGCGACCACCCTCAATATTCCCGATACGGTGGGCTATTCTACACCAGAAGAATATGGCAAAATGATCGCTGGTATTCGCGCCAATGTTCCAGGTGCCGATGTAATTGTGCTCTCAACCCATTGTCACGATGATCTTGGCATGGCGGTAGCGAATAGTCTTGCGGGTGTACATAACGGCGCACGCCAGATTGAATGTACCATTAATGGAATCGGTGAGCGCGCAGGTAATGCATCGCTTGAAGAAGTGGTTATGGCGCTGAAGACCCGCCGCCAATTCTATGAGGTCGATACACAGATTGAGACCAAGGAATTGGCCCGTTCCAGCCGCTTGGTCAGTAGCTTCATTGGCGTACCAGTTCCACCGAATAAGGCGATCGTTGGTGCAAATGCCTTTGCGCATGAGTCTGGCATCCATCAGGATGGCGTGCTAAAAAATCGTATGACCTATGAAATTATGGATGCGACCTCGGTTGGTCTCGATAGCAATGAACTGGTCATGGGGAAGCACTCTGGGCGCCATGCGTTTCGCAAGCACATTGAAGCGTTGGGATATCAGCTTAGTGATCTGCAATTCCAGGAGGTGTTCACGCACTTCAAGGAATTGTGTGACCGCAAGAAAACCGTGGACGACCGCGATATCGAGGCGCTGATTGCAGGCGAAACCCAGCGTGTGCCAGATATTTATGCACTTGAGCATGTGCAGTTCACCTCTGGAACTGGCGTCACCCCGATTGCAATTGTGCGGCTGCGTGGGCCAGATGGCCAGAGCTTTACCAATACTGCCCATGGAACTGGCCCTGTTGATGCGGTCTATCAGGCAATCAATAAGACCGTCGGTCGGCCGGTGGAACTTGTCGAATTTGCGATGAAAGCCGTGACGGAAGGTATCGATGCGGTTGCCGAAGTGTCGGTACGATTGCGAGATCGGGCGGCTGGTGATGTAACGGTTCGGCGTGGTGTACCTGTCTTTAATGGCTATAGTGTAAATACCGACACAATTGTCGCTGCTGCCGAGGCGTACATGGCCGCGCTCAACAAGCTTTTGGCCGCCCACCGTGAACGTGCGCGTAGCGAAGATGCCGCATATGCAGCAGGCTACGAGGCGGGTACTGGCGCGTATGCGGTCGATGCATTCGGCAAGAGCTAAGCACCATGACACACACGATTGCCTATCTTGGGCCAGCCGGAACCTATAGTGAAGCAGCGGTATTGGCATTTGCTCCAAGTGCTGCGCATCTACCGATGACAAGCATGCCTGCGGTTGTGACAGCAGTGGAAACAGGCGCTGCTGACGCGGGCATGCTGCCGGTTGAGAATGTGCTGGAGGGTAGCGTTACTACCACGCTCGATCTGCTGATACACGAGACCGATCTGCGTATTAGTGGTGAGACCGTTGTATCCATCCGACACTATCTCATGGCTCGCCCTGATGTGCGACTCGGCGATGTGAAGGTACTCTATGCGCACCCACAATCACTAGGCCAGTGCCGTAGGTTCGTTGAACGCTGCTTGCCAGGGATTGCCACAGTTGCCTCGCTCAGTAATTCGGCAGCCCCTGCTGAGGCTCTCGCAGATGAGCGCCCCGCTGCGGCAATTGGTACACTGCGTGCAGCCGAACTTACTGGTGCGAGCATCCTTGCCCAGGATATCCAGGATCGCGCAGGCAATGTTACCCGTTTCATCGCACTCAGTCGTACCGATCATGCACCAACTGGTGATGACAAAACCAGCTTCTGTTTTGGTTTTGGCACGGAAGATCGCGCAGGCTCATTGGTGGCTGCATTGCAAGAATTAGCTGTGGCCAATATTAACATGACCAAGCTCGAGTCGCGGCCATCCAAACAAGTGCTTGGCAGCTATGTCTTTCTGGTTGACATAAATGGACATCGGGAAGATTCGCATGTCGCGGCTGCGTTGGAGCGCCTACAGAAATTGACAGGGCTAATGAAGATCTTTGGCAGTTATCCGCGCTGGCACGAGAATTAAACATAGGCGATGGAACGATGGAGCGTTGGAGTGTTGGAACGACGGATTGATGGAGCACGCAACGCATAGCGGAAAATAGCTTTATCGCTGTATATTCTATGCTGTCTTTACGCTGGGAGAATATGGTAACGTACCACAGCCATTAAAATGATGTGGCTTTGCTCTGGCGCTGATGGGCGTTTCTCCCACCATCCGAGCAGTATGGCGCAGTTACGAGCGCCCTACCGAGCACACGAATGTTCTCAGCAGCGATTACATCAGCCAGCCCAGCGAGGCCGCATGATGTGCAGACGAACGAGGATTGTGTTTTCCGATTGGCCTTGTCGATGTGTCCACAGGCAGGGCAGGTACGCGACGTATTACGCGGGTTCACCCGATGGATAGGAACACCCGAACCCAACGACTTGTAGGCGATGAAGGCTTGCAACTGAGCAAAGCTCCAACTGTGGAGTGTAGCGCGCTGCGACCGTCTAGCCCTCACCCGCGTGCGAATATGCGTCAAATCTTCGACGGCAATCGCGCGCTTCGTGCGTTCGGCCTTCGCTACAATCTTTTTGGAGAGTACATGGTTCGTATGCTTGGCAAACCGATATTCCTGCCCTGCCAGCTTCCGCAAGCGGCGACGGCTGCCCAAGGTGCTGAGCCGTTGCAGCTTGTTTCTGAGTCGCCGATGCCGATAGCGCACATTCTTGATAGCACGCCCGCTGTGGACTTCCCCATCACTATCAACCGCGATATTGGTCACTCCGAGGTCGATACCCAGCACGCCCTCAACATCGATCAGTTCTGGATCGGCAATCTCAGCAGTGGCGAACAAATACCAGTTGCCGCGCACGAACGCCAGGTCACTCTCACCTTGACGAAACGGCAACAAGGCGCGCTGATGCTCACCACACACGAACGGGATGGACTGGCGCTTCTCAACCGTCCAGATCGATACCGACGAATCAGGAAGCGCAAACGAAAGGATACGATCATCGTAGGCAATTGCAGAGGTCGGGCGAAAGGTGCGCTTTGTGTTGGTATCCAGTTTGTAGGCATCCCCAACCTTCGAGAGCGCACGGATAACCATTTGTGCCGTCAAGGAAAAGGACTCGCGTACCGACTGGTAGCACAACTTCTGAAGGGCAAACTTGCCAAACGTGCGACTATCCCAAGCAACTTGGCTAATATAGTTGCAGGCCGCGTTTGCCGTCACCAGTGTGCGCGTCAAGGCATCCGCCTGTTCGGATGTCGGAAGGAGTTTTAATTGTATCGTTATTTTCACTATAGTGAAGTATACCATAGGAGAACAGTTGTGTCAACGGCTAACTGCCCGAACGTGGACGCCGTCTCTGCCGCCGTTCTCCGGTTTCCTCCACAGCCATTAAAATGGTGTGAC
>JANLSE010000562.1:0-1948 GCA_031362265.1 Roseiflexaceae bacterium | reverse complement strand
TTCGGTAGCTCTGTTGCGAACTGGTACGGTTCGTGTGCCAGTGGATGTGCGACTGACAATGGCAAGTGGCAATGTGACCACGAGTGTATGGGATGGCCAGAATGAAACAACCAGTATCCAGGCGGCAAGCGGCGATCGAATCGTACGTGTTGAGATCGATCCAGAGCGAAAGCTCCAGGCCGAGCGCCAGATTGATGATAATGGTGTAAGTGTTGATCCACTGCTTGGCCCAGCGACCCAGCTTGGTGCGCGCTTACTCTTTGTCGTCCAAAGCATTGCGCAACTGATTGGATTATTTGGTTAGCAGGCCGCTGAAGTGTAGAGAGAATGAGTGCAAACATGTTTATTGCGATCATACGCAGCGGGCTGAGATATGCGCTTCGTTGGCAACTAATCCTGCCACTCTATGGAAGCGCATTATTCCTGGGCCTGATCCAGATCTGGCCATTATTTGGAAATAATGCATTGTATAACCCAATGCTTGGGCTGCTTGCGGATCACACCACTGATGTTTTTGTGGATCTTGTAGCAAACAGCGGGCCTGTGGCACCAGGAACAATCGCGGCCTGGAGTGGCATCACATTCCTGCTGGCATTCTTGTTTGGTGCATGTTACAGCTACTTCTCCGGCGGCATTCTGAGCGCGTGGGCTGGCACGCGGCCATTCTGGAATGGCAGCCAACACTTCTTCTGGAGCTTCACTGGCCTGGGTATATTGTTAGGCATGCTGCTATTCGTAGCGCTTGCGATAGGAACTGGCGTTGGCCTGGCGTTTGGTGCTACCGCAGGTGCGATAACGGCAATGACGCTCATACAACTTATGAATCTGTTTGGTGAATATGCACGTGCTGCAGCAGTAGTTCAAGATCGACGCAACCCGCTGATCCTACTGGGCAAAGCAATCCAGATTGTGATCACCCAGTTCCCAAGAACCCTAAGTTTGGCTGTTGCAGGCTTAGCGCTCCACATTGGAATCGCACTCGTCTATGGATCGTTGGCTAGCCAGGCATTCGGATTCCCATTATCGATCGCATTGGAACAAGGTGTCGTGCTGGCATGGCTATGGATCAAAATCCTACGCCTCGCTTGGGCGCTGAGTCTCACTCAATCGGTTCAACTTCGTCGCGCGTCAACTCTGTAAAGATTTGCTCAAGCGATGAATCATGGGTGTGATCAAGTTGTGTGCGCAGGTCAGCCAGCGTTCCCTCGGCTCGCACCTGCCCAGATTGCATGATCACGATCCGATCACAGAGCCGTTCTGCAGTATCAAGCAGGTGTGTACTAACTAATATCGCACCACCAGCCGCACGCATTTCAAGAATAAGCTCTTTGAGCTGGCGCATGCCGGTTGGATCGACACCAATCAATGGCTCATCGAGCAATATAACCCGCGCACCATGCAGAAATGCCGCAGCAATGGCTGTCTTTTGACGCATGCCTTTGCTGAGTTGGCCACAGAGCTTTTGGCGGTGTTGCCAGAGATCGAAGCGCTTTAGAAATTCATCACGGCGCTGACGAAAATCTGCGGCTGGCTCACCATAGGCACGCACAATAAATTCGATCTGCTCCTCAATCGTCAGTAGTGGATACAAACTTGGTAACTCAGGGACAAATGCCATCAGCGATTTGGCAACACGGGTTTCCTGCACCAGATCATGGCCTGCGATCCGTACCTGACCAGTTGTCATACGCAGGATGCCAACACAACAGCGTAACGCGGTTGTTTTACCGGCGCCATTCGGGCCAACCAATCCAACAATCTCGCCCTCAAAAACGTGCATCGAAACCTGATCTACCGCACGCAGTTTGCCATAATGCTTGCTGAGGCCTTCAACATCCAGAAGCGCAAACCGTGAAGCCGAACCATTTGTTTGCATAGGAATCCTATTGTTGCGGTAGATCAGGTTTCGATGCACGTTTTTGAGGGCGAGATTGTTGGATTGGTTGGC
>JANLSE010000519.1:0-1914 GCA_031362265.1 Roseiflexaceae bacterium | reverse complement strand
GGCTATTGATGCAACACCTGGTATTCTACGCACGCTATCTGCTATACGCTGGCATAACCGATCCAGTTCAACATACTGTTGTGCGGCTCCCAACTGTTCCATACACCTGTGGCCTTTAGCCGCTCACCGGGGCGGTATTCTATCCGTAAGTCGAACACGCGTCAAGGAACAGTGCAGAACCTGAACTAATGAACAAGCGCATAGCGCACAACGCAAAGGCCGTTCCAATGTTCCAACGCTCTGTGCTAAGACATGACCATCCCACCATCAACAGTGAGCGTTTGCCCGGTAATATAGGATGCGGCGTCAGACGCGAGAAAACACACACCACCGGCAATATCTTCGGGAGTGCCAAGCCGCCCTAATGGAATATTCTCCAGAATAGCCGCACGAATCTGATCACCAAGTCTGGCGGTCATCTCTGTATCGACATACCCTGGCGCAATTGCATTCACAGTAATCGCACGACTGGCCATTTCACGAGCAACAGCCTTGGTAAAACCGATCAGCCCTGCTTTTGCTGCAGAATAGTTTGCTTGGCCAGCGTTGCCAATCAGGCCAACCACCGATGTGATATTGATGATCCGGCCACCACGCGCCTTTGTCATTGGCCGCAGTGCCGCCTTTGTGCAGAGGAATGCACCACGCAAATTGGTATTCAGCACCGCGTCGAAATCAGCTTCTTTCATTCGCAGCAAGAGTCCATCGCGTGTGATTCCAGCATTGTTGACCAAAATATCGAGCCGACCAAAGCGATCAAGTGTTGTCTTGAAGAGTCGCTCAACATCTTCTGGTGTGGCCACATCGGCTTGGATCGCCAACGCTTGGCCGCCAAGCGCTTCAACCGCTGCGACAACCTCATCTGCAGCGGCTTGATTGCCCTTGTAGTTGACAACAACAGCAGCGCCAGCCGCCGCTAGTGCCAATGTGATAGCTCGGCCAATCCCACGTGAGCCACCTGTGACAAGCGCAACCTTGTCCTTTAAACTAATCTGCATGGATACTCCGTATTGTCGCTATTTCTCGGCAATTTCATAGAGGGTTGCGCCATCAATCAACACAATTGGCTTATCCTTAGCGGCCTTCAATGCAGTGGGCATAAATTCTGTCGAAGTCACAACCACGCCCTTGCGATACCCGCCGCGCTTCATCTCCTGAAGGAGTGTTTCAATTGTCCCAGGGTTGATTTTGTCGGCGACAGAGAGCCGTAAGTACCAGGGTTCGCCTTCGTGTTCCATCCAAAGATCGAGATATTTATCTTTATCGACAAAGCGATAATCTTTGAATGTGAAACCCTTCTTCTTGAAGAGTGCATTCACATACGAACCCATTTGTGGCAATGAGAGTCCGCGAATGTCATCGGCTGTCCGAATAACCCCTGGCCGTTCAAGCTGCCCACCACGCTGTGTTGTTTCATTACGCAACTCACGATTACGGGCTTCCATACGCCCCGATGTGCTGGCACCAAAAGTGCAGAAGACAAGCAACATCAGCGCTGGTAGTGCTCCACGCACAAGAAACTCTTGAACAATTGGCCCGCCTGTTCCTTTCGCGATCAGCCCTGGGCCAAGTGGAGTTGCAAAGAGAACGATCGCCAGTGCAATCAGGCTGACTGATGCTCCAATCAGGCCAGTAACAAAGCCATGAAGTGCGTAGTGGCCTTTGATTCCACGTACGAGCAGCAGCCCAGCTGAAACAGGAATAATCCCAGCAAGCAATGCGAATATACTGCTTGGATCAAGCAATGCGAATGTCATAAGCACGCCCGATCCAATACCATACAGGAGCGGTAATGTGGGTTCGAGCTCGCGGAGACCTACGCGAAGTTGCTCTATCCTGCTGGTTGCTGGCTGCGTGACTGGCGTCTCGGTGGGTGCTACATTCTTTTCTGAGAGATCAACGCCCATGGTTGGT
>JANLSE010000492.1:0-12531 GCA_031362265.1 Roseiflexaceae bacterium | reverse complement strand
TGACAGCAGGAAGCGTGAAGGGCTGATCCAACGATGGAGCAATGAAGCAATGAAGCAAACCTCTATCGCCGATCTGCTCCATCGCTCCGTCGCTCCAATGCTACACCGAGGCACCAGGCCGAGGCACCCTTTGGGTCTGGTACTCGGCTTGGCCAGAGGGCACCCGGCTTCAATGCTCCAATGCTACACCCAGAGGGTACCCGGCTCCAATGCTCCAATGCTACACCCAGAGGGTACCCGGCTCCAATGCTCCAATGCTACACCCAGAGGGTACCCGGCTCCAATGCTCCAATGCTTATATGCTCCAATGCTCCAATGCTTATATGCTTATATGAAAATAACCACGATTAACATCACCCCGATTGCCTTTAGCGACCCGCCAGTACGCGCGGCAATGGGATTACACGCGCCATACGCGCTCCGTACGATTGTTGAACTGATTGCCGATGATGGCACAACCGGGATCAGCGAGACACATGGTGGCGTGGCAGTGGTTGAAGATCTGCAGAAGGTCGCAAACCTTGTAATTGGCCACGATCCGTTTCAACTGGCGAAGCTCGAACACCAGATCTGGGGCGATCCAGCTGCACTTAGCGAACAGTTCTGGAATGGCAAGCTGGCTTCACCACCGCGCACATTTGGCGCTATTGAGGTTGCCTGTCTTGACATGATCGGCAAAGCGCTCGGGAAACCCGTCTGTGATCTCTTGGGTGGCCGAGTTCGTGAACGGGTCGATTTCAGCGCCTACCTCTTCTATAAGCACGCGGGTGCAGGCGGCCAGTATGGTTTTGCAGATGAACCAACTACCACTACCGGATGGCCACTTGCCCGCCAAAAGCAGGCGCTGTGTGCCGAGGAGTTGGTTCAACAAGCGCTCGCCATGACCAGTGCATTTGGATTTGCCTCACTCAAACTCAAGGCCGGGGTGCTTGAGCCAGCCGAGGAGATTCGCACGACCCGTTTGCTTCGAGAGGCCTTTGGGCCAAATATGCCATTACGGATCGATCCAAACGCTGCCTGGAGCTTAGAGACAAGCGTTGCATGTGCAAGGCAGTTGGAAGGGCTTCTCGAATACTATGAGGATCCGGTTGCAGGCAAAGAGGCTATGGCCGCGCTTGCAGCACAGACCAACCTGCCACTCGCAACCAATATGTGTTGTGTGAGTTTTGCCGATTTGCCAGAGACGATTCGGCGTGGTTCTGTTCATATTATTCTTGGCGATCATCACTTCTGGGGAGGGCTGCGCGCATCAGTTGAGCTTGCACGCATCTGCCGTACCTGGGGGATTGGGCTTTCCATGCACTCAAATTCGCATCTGGGTATTTCGCTGGCAGCCATGACGCATCTAGCGGCGGCGGTGCCAAACCTCACCTATGCGTGTGACACACACTACCCATGGCAGGCGGATGAAATCATTGTGGGTGGCAAGCTGCAATTTGAACAGGGAAGCCTAGCAGTACCGCACGGCCCTGGGCTGGGAGTCGAACTTGATCATGGGGCATTGGCGCGCATGCATCAGCAATATCTGGCATGTGGCATGACTCATCGTGATGATGAGATCGAGATGCAGAAGATCGAACCAGGATGGAAAGCACGTTTCCCACGCTGGTAATACATCTTGCATAACATATAACGCAAGAGCACAAAGGCGTGAGCGATCACCAGAGCTTGCGTCTTTGTGTTTTTGTGTCTTTGCGTCTTTGCGTCTTTGCGTTATCGTGTTACCCTGAAACCCTGACCCAAGCCAATAAGGAGACCTGCATGTGCTACGATGACAAAGCCAAGCCGCCACTTCCACCAGGTGAGATTGGCAAGGCCAGCGGAAGCGACTTGATACTGACAGCCGACGATGGAAATCAGTTCTTGGCATATCTGGCCATGCCAGAACAGCCAGCGCGCGCACGCATGCTTATATACCCGGATGTGCGCGGCCTCCACCAATTCTATAAGGATCTGGCATTGCGGTTTGCCGAAGTTGGGATCGCATCAATTGCCATCGACTATTTTGGGCGTACGGAAGGAATGGGATCACGTACCGAGGGCTTCGATTTTTGGCCGCATGTGAACCAGATGACTCTGCCAAGTCTGTTATCCGATGCACGTGCTGGGATCGCCCAACTTGCCAAGAGCAGCCCAAGCACAAGCCAATTCTGTGTTGGATTCTGCCTGGGTGGATCGCTTGCGTTCCTTTCAGGCGCTGAAGATCTGGGGCTGAATGCGGTTATTGGTTTCTACTCAGGCTTCTCGCGTAATATGGATGGCCGTGGAACGCTCCTTGAGCGCGCCAATCAGATTCGTGTTCCTGCACTTGGGATCTTTGGTGGCGCAGACCAGCATATTCCCACTGAACAGGTGAATGCCTTTGATCAGGCGCTTGATGCGAGTGGAGTGGCACATAAGATTATGAGCTACGCGGGTGCACCGCATAGTTTCTTCGATCGAAGCGCAGAACAATATGCTGAGGCATCGGCAGATGCGTGGCGCCAGGTATTGTCATTTGTGCGGGAGCATTCAAGAAACTAGATTCAGCAACTTCAAACACGGATATAAGAACGTAAAGACGCAAGGTCGCAAGGTACTCATTTTTTGCGCCTTTGCGCTCTTTGCGTCTTTGCGTTAAAAACAGGTCGTTGCACCAAGAGGACAATATGGGTTAAGATGGTGTGAGCTATCATGCAATGGCGCATGCTAACAAAGCGAGGATGATTATGGACGCTCAGCTGGATCCGATGGCACTCTGTGCCGATTACCGACTAGCGTGGCTTAGCCGCCATACAAGCCTGATCACCCGCCGTGAAGTGATGAGTGGTAATGCCAAATTCGGCACATATGGCGATGGGAAGGAATTGGCGCAGCTTGCACTAGCGCATGTCTTCCAACTAGGCGATATTCGCTCAGGATATTATCGCGATCAGACGTTCATGTTTGCGACAGGTGCCCTTACTCCACAACAATTCTTTGCCCAATTATACGGCCACACCGATATTGCCGCTGATCCCACTTCGGGCGGGCGCATGATGAATGCGCACTTTGCGACCCGCATGCTCGATTCGCATGGCAACTGGCTGAACCAATCCGCCCGAATCAACAGTGCCGCCGATATTTCACCCACGGCGGGCCAGATGCCACGGCTGGTTGGCTTAGCCTATGCGTCCCGCCTCTACCGAGAGCTACCCGAATTGCAGTATCTGAGCACATTTTCGCAGCGCGGCAATGAAGTTGCGTTTGGGATGATCGGCAATGCCAGCTGTGCAGAAGGGGTTTTTTGGGAAGCGATTAATGCCATTGGATTGCTCCGTGCTCCTGCGATTATATCGGTTTGGGATGATGGGTATGGTATTTCGGTACCTAATGAAAAGCAGTTTGCCAAGGCCGATCTCTCGGCATTGCTCTCGGGCTTTGAATATGATCCCGTAAGTGGCCAAGGGCTACGCCATGTGGCCGTGCATGGTTGGGATTACTCAGCTCTGCTGGAAGCTTATGTCAAAGCGGCTCAGGCCGCGCGTGAAGAACATATCCCAAGCATTGTGCATGTAACTGAATTGACACAGCCTCAAGGCCATTCCACTTCTGGTAGCCATGAGCGCTACAAATCCCGCCAGCGCTTGGAATGGGAACGTGCACACGACCCATTACCGCGCATGCGATGCTGGTTGTTGGAACATGACTATGCTAGCGAATCAACACTCAATGATATCGAGCGTGAAACCGCATGTGAAGCGGAAGATGCTCGTAGTGCGGCATGGCAAGCCTTTCAGGAACCACTACGCAGCAAAGCAGATCAATTGGCAACACTCCTTGAGCAGTGCGACTCACAAGGCTTGGCCTTAGCAGCGCAGATTCGCGCAGAGCAGCGTCCGAGTGTACGTGGCTTGCTAACGACTGCCCATAGCGTATTGTTTCGCGGCCTTGGACCGACACCAGCAACAAAGTGCAATCCGCCTTCAGCCCTTGCAAATTGGTATATGGCGGAGCGCGAAGCACTACGTAAGAGCTATGGTTCGCATCTCTATCGGGCGGATCAACATGCTACGCACCATGTTCCAGTTGTTCCAGCAGTTTATGATCCAGATCTAATAGATGTGCCAGGCTATGAGATCCTGCGCGCAACATTTGATGCCTGGCTGGCCAAAGATGCACGCGTATGCATCTTCGGTGAGGATGTAGGTATGCTTGGTGATGTGAACCAGGGTACCGCTGGGCTTCAGGAAAAATATGGCCCGCTACGCATTACCGACACAGGCATTCGTGAGGCGACGATCATTGGGCAGGCGATTGGAATGGCATTACGTGGGTTACGGCCAATTGCCGAGATTCAGTATCTCGATTATATCCTGTACGCGATGAGCCAACTCAGCGATGATCTTGCAACCCTGCATTGGCGCACGGTAGGTGGTCAGGCTGCACCAGTGATTGTACGCACGCGTGGCCATCGGCTTGAAGGAGTCTGGCATTCAGGCTCACCAATGGGCACACTTGTTAATGCATTACGTGGCATGCATATTGTGGTACCGCGCGACATGACGCGCGCATCTGGGTTCTACAGTACGCTTTTGAGCGCCGGAGAACCCGCTCTGGTTGTTGAAGTACTCAATGGCTACCGTCAGCGAGAGCAATTACCTAACAATCTTGGTGAATATACATTGGCGCTTGGTGTTCCTGAGGTGCTCCGCACCGGAAGCGATATGACACTTGTAACCTATGGCGCCTGTTGCCGTATCGCCATGGCTGCTGCTGAACAACTTGAGGCAGTTGGCATTCACATGGAAGTGATTGACATTCAGTGTCTGCTGCCATTCGACATCCATGGGCTGATTGTCGAATCGCTCAAGAAGACAAACCGCCTGATTGTGCTTGATGAGGATGTGCCGGGTGGCGCAAGTGCCTACATCCTGCAACAGATCATCGAGACACAAGCCGGTTATTGGCACCTTGATGCCCCGCCACGCACTATCACCGCCCAACCACATCGCCCAGCCTACACCAGCGATGGTGATTATGCTTCCAAACCGAATGCCGAGGATGTGTTTTTGGCGGCATTGGAAGTGATGAAGCAGTAGAGCGCGGAGCGCAAGAGCGCAAGAACGCAGAGCGCAGAACCGCAGAACCAAGAACCATCGTACGGGCGAACCTTGTGTTCGTCCCGCTAAGAACCAAGAACAAGGGAACAAGAATCGCTTCAATGTTTCAATGCTTCAATGCTCCATCGTTCCATCGTTCCATCGTTCCATCGTTCCATCGCTCCTTGTCTATGGCGTTCTGTCTCTACACAACCTCAACCGCCAGTGCAACCGCTTCTCCGCCGCCCAGGCAGAGTGCTGCAATGCCGCGGCTACCACCGCGCTGGCGCAGGGCATGGATCAGGGTTGTCAGGACACGCGCACCACTAGCGCCAATTGGGTGGCCAAGTGCAATTGCGCCACCATGCACATTCACTCGATCCCAATCAAGGTTAAGCTCCCGACCATTCGCAATCAGTTGCGCCGCAAAGGCTTCGTTGATCTCGAATAGATCGTAATCGGCGAGATTGGTGCCGCTACGCGCAAGTAAACGTTGGATGGCAAAGACCGGTGCGGTAAATAGTTCAAGCGGTTTGACCGCAGCCTGCGCATAGCCCAGGATCTTGGCGATCGGCGTGCTGCCCCATTCACGAGCTTTGGAAGCGCGTGTCACTACCACTGCTGCTGCGCCATCGGTAATACCGGGGGCATTGCCAGCGGTGACGCTTCCATTTTCGGCGAAGGCAGGCCTTAGGCGCGCCAGTTGCTCCGGCGAGGTGTCGCGCCGTGGTGACTCATCCTGGTTCACGAGTATGGATTGCCCTTTAGTAGTTGGCACTTCCACCGCAACAAGTTCAGCAGCGAACATACCCTCAGTTTCTGCCGCAATGGCACGCTGGTGGGATTGCAGTGCCCAGGCATCCTGATCGGCACGATTAACTCGGTGTGCTTGTGCAATCCACTCAGCAGAGTTCCCCATATGATGCTGCTCAAACGCACACCACAGGCCATCATGCACAAGCGCATCAATGAGCTCGCCATTCCCAAGCCGGTAACCAGAACGCGCCTGTGGCAACAAATAGGGCGCGCGTGACATGCTTTCCATGCCGCCAGCAACGATCACATCTGCATCGCCTGCCCGAATCAGCGCACTCGCCAGCATAATTGCTTTGAGGCTACTGCCACATACCTTGTTGATCGTCAATGCGCCGACCGAATCAGCAAGGCCGGCATGAAGTGCCGCTTGGCGTGCTGGTGCCTGGCCTAGCCCTGCGCTCACGACATTGCCCATAATACATTCATCAATCAGCGTGGCATCGATACCAGCCCGCGCTACTGCGGCGCGTATTGCAGCAGCGCCGAGATCAGTTGCCGTAACGGCGGCGAACGCACCTTGAAATTTACCGATTGGCGTGCGAGCAGCACTTAGAATCACAATCTCATCGTTTGGCATCATACACCTCTGACAAAACGCTAGGTAAGGAGTTCAACAACACTGGCGACAATTGCACGAGTTGTTGGCAAGAGCGATGCGACTTCAAGGTATTCATTCGCCTCACAGGTATTGCCACCCTGTGGCCCACAGATCAAGGTTGGAATACCACCATGCACCGCAAAATGGTTGGTATCAGCAACACTGCGCCCCAACACAAACTGAATATCGCGCCCCTGTTCACGTGCCATATTTGCGCGGAGTGTCTGTACCAATGCTGAATCGCTAGACACAACAAATGAGCCAGGTGCAGGAGTTGGGCGGTTATCCCAGGAAAGTTCCCAGCGTGAGGCAATCGCGCATGATTCAATCACACTGCGTATCTGGTTGGCCGCATGTTCAGCAGTTTCACCCGGCAGAATATGGCGGTCGATAAAGATTTCGGCGCGCTCTGGCACCAGAATAATCGTACCACCACCGTGCATGCCAATCACGCATAAGCTGCCTGGCATAGCGAAATCATTATTCCAACCGAGATCGACCGCGCCAGGATCGCTGAGGCGTGCAACGATCCTGGCAGCATCGGCAACTGCGTTGATGCCTGACCCAAACGCCGCATGAATCGCGCGCCCAAATAATTGAATCTGGAATACGTGCCGCCCGCGTTGCCCAATGGTGAGTGTGCCTGCCGCAGATGGTTCTGGCACCAGTGCGCCGATACAGCCGGTGAGGAAATCGCTCTGGATAAGGGCATGAGCACCACGCGACCAGTTTTCTTCATCACTTGTGGCGCTCACGATCAAGCGCCCACCAAGGGCAATACCAGATCGCACAATTGCCTCAATCGCCCCCAGAACGCAGGCAGCACCGCCTTTCATATCGTGGCTACCGAGGCCATACAGGCGGCCATCGCGCAGCGTTGGCGTGAATGGGTCAGTCTGCCAGCCATCAAACACATCGAAGGTATCAAGATGAAAATTGAGCATAAGGGCGCGGGGTGCAGTGGAATCACCCAGCCACCCAACGATACTATCGCCCGATTCGGCCACCGGTAGCCGGTGCACTTCCAGCCCGAGGTTTTGCAGGAATGTGGCGACAAAATCGCCAATCCGCTGCTCATTGGTTGTTGTCGAAGGGATCGCAACAAGCGTTTGGGCAAGCTCTAGTAGCCGCGCCTCGCTCAGATACGTGTTTGGGTGAGTCATTATGCTCCTCATGGCACATTCAGATCATGAGCATCCAAACATATTATACGGCACGCGTGCTTTATTGACAGAGGATGTGTGTGACAGTAGAATGCCAGACGAGAGCGGATGTGGCCCGGTGGCTGTCCTGGTCTTCAAAACCAGTGGGCGGGGTGGCGAGCCTCGCCGGTGGGTTCGACTCCCACGCGCTCTCGGACATACTACTTAAAGTAGTACATGCGTTCTTGTATATTCGACTGTCTCCCCTGCCTGCTAACGGCTGCTCTACCTCCTTTTTATCGCGTCTTTCCCTTGCGCTGAACTGAGTCTACACCGAACATGTGTTCCGTTCAAGAGGGGCGGATGGGGATTGTGATGGGGATCTTGTGGGGAGGGCGTGGGGAGGGTGATTGGGTGTGGCCGTTTGAACTACCCCTTACGGTTTTCCAAGCGGCGTCCAGACCGTCACAGGCTCAGATCGATTTTTTACCGTGGTGGTTCCAACTGCGCGCAGCTGCAGAGTGGTCGACAACATGGCGCGTGTCGAGTCGGACAGAAGCAGGCTCACATCGTACTGGCGCGTCAACCCCTCAATCCGCGCAGCGACATTCACCGTGTCGCCAATCACCGTATAATCCAGCCGATGTGATGAGCCGATTGCGCCAACCACCAGATCCCCTGTGTGGATGCCGATGCCGAGGCTCAGCGCCGGTAGGTTGCGCTGGAGTAGCCGCTGATTGAGATGCTCAAGCCGGGCCTGCATGCTGATTGCTGCATGCACCGCATGCTCGGCATGCTGGTCTGTCTCAAGGGGGACGCCAAAGACACCCATCACGGAATCGCCGATGTATTTGTCAACCATGCCGTGATGCTCCATGATGGCAGCGGTCATCTCCTCGAGAAACACGTTGAGAAACGCGACGACCTCTTCCGGCTGCAAACGCTCACTCAACGCTGTGAAGCCGCGAATGTCGGTAAAGAGGACGGTTGCAACTCGCCGTTCGATGTGCTGGTGCATCAGCTCTGGTTTGTGCGTCAGCTCCTGCACCAGCTCGGGCGCCAGGAATCGGCGGAGCCGCTCCTTCCAGACTGAGTCACGATGGAGTTGGATCAGGCTGGAGACGCTGTACGCGACGACGAGGGTGACCAACACAAAGAAGAATACACTGAAGAGCACCAGCACAACGACGGGGACAATCGGGGTCTCGGCCACAGCGAACCCGATCACGCTGTAGATCACACAGCTGAGCAGACCGACAAAGACCACCACACCGATATGGTATCGAAGGCCAGCCAGGACAATCGATGCCAGGGAGATGACTGTGATGGCGCTGTAGATCACCGTGGCCGGCAGCGACTCCTGGTACAGAAGCGTCCCACCCACAAAGACAATCAGCTGGAAGGAGGCAAAGACATATTTTCGAACCGGCCAGTACGCACGCTGATATGTTAAGTAGCATTGGAACAGGATGAAGCCAATCAACCCGCTACTGCCAAAGATCAGGAGGCTCAGCGGTGTTGCAAACGGCAGCCAGCGAACACCATACTCATTGATACTGGCATTGATGAGGGTCAGAGCTACGCACAGGATGGAAATCCAGACAATCACGACCTCATTGCGTGTCTCTTGAACACGCCGATTCTGCTCAAAATCATCGGTGGCTGATGGTGCCACGCTGCGGGGACGCTGCCAGAATTGCATAGGCTGAGAGACCTCCGTACAACGTCATTACACGACACCAAGACGCGCTTGCGGTGCCTGGAGGTGTTGACGGATGATCGCAACCGCTTGGCCCACGCCGTCCTCAACGCCAAGCTGGGCGCCAAACGCGGCGGTGCGCGCGCGCATGGCCGAGTCATTGACCGCCTGATCGATACACGCGACGAGCGTATCAGTCGTGAGCCGATGGATGGGCGCTGCGCGCGGCCCAAGCCCGAGCGCCTCGACTTGATCCGCCCAGTTGAACTGATCAAACCCGAACGGAACCAGGATGGACGGGACACCCGCTCGGAGACTCGCGCCGGTCGTTCCGGCGCCACCATGGTGGACAACTGCGCTGACTTGTGGGAACAACCAGCTGTGGGGCACCTCGTCGATGCTGAAGATCGATGCGGGTAGATCCGCTGGCGTCAGCCCAGCCCAGCCGCTCAGGAGTACCGCGCGTTGGCCCGTACGCCGCAGTGCCGTCAGGATCGTGCTGGTGAGCGCCGCTGGCTGCTCGTGGCTCATGCTCCCAAACTCAATTGCAATCGGTGGCGGCCCTGTGGCAAGGAAGCGCTCCAAATCAGCAGGCGGCTGCCAGCCGGTGGGTGGAGGCAGAAACCAGTAGCCGGTCATGTGGTAGTGCGCTGGCCAGTCACCTGGCCGCAGGACAACCTGCGGGCTCACGCCGAGCAGAGCTGGGATGCGCCGCGCTCGCATCTGGACATACGGGCCGGTGAGTGGCAGCGGTGCGAGCCCGAGGACTCGTCGTCGCCAGGACGTAAGCAGTGGCCGCATGGTCTGCCACAAGATTTGCTCGAAGATGAGGTAGGTCAACCGATTGTAGCTGCCTCCCAACCGCAAGCGGAGTGGGAACCCGTAGCATGGAAACGCGCTGGTCAACAGCGCGGGCTGGAGCCAGCCTATCAACAGCGGCACGCCCAACTTGTCCGCGCAGTCGTAGGCACCGTGGGCAGCTGGCGAGCAGATCAGCGCATCGGCATGTTGGCTTGCCGCCCAGAAATCATCAAATACCTGCCGGAAGAGCGGCCCGACCACACGCCGAGCAGTGAGAATCAGGCGCAAGATGTTCCCTTTCGCCTGCTGGATTTCCGGGAGTGCGACAAACTGCTGCGGATTAAAGCGCACCGGGGCAAACACAAGCCCGTAGCGTTGCGCGAAAGGGGCGAACGTCAGCGGAGCAGCCAGCGTGATATGATACCCTGCACGCTGCAGACCGGCACCGAGCGCAATATACGGCTGCACATCGCCGCGCGAGCCCAGAGCAAGGATCGTGATCCGCAGACTATTGGTCATCGACGTTGCCTCAATCGCGTGTGGGTGGGCAAGGTATGTGGAGCAATATTACATTGATACTGCGTCGGTGTATAGCGACCTGGTATCGGTGCTGCATTCCGGTGCTACACCTATGCGTGACACATGGGTAGTGGCTGCACCTCGAATGTTATATTTGGGCAACACGACGGCGGCAAGGGGAGAAACCATTAACAAATTGACGGCGACGTTCTGGCCATTTGCGCGCTTGTTCGCGATTGTACCGCCAGAGAAACAGATTCAGGCAGGCTTCCAGCATGCGGATGGATTTCGAAAAGGATAACGTCTTGCGAACCAGGCGGGCTAGACGTTGGCGGAGGGTGTTATTGAAGCGCTCGATGTGGTTCGTCTGCCCAGAATCTTTGCCGATTGGTCGGTGCTGCCCCATGGGGATCACATGCATATAGGCTTCCAAAAAATCACTGTAGCACCGTCCGATCCGATAGGCACCGGGGATCGCATTCCAGAGGCAGCGACAGGTTTCGATCGTGCGTGGGCCGACCGCAGCGGCCACCACCTGGCGCGTTGCCCGACATAAGACCAACCAGATCCAGGCCTGATGGCGTTTACTGCCGACAAACGTCCACAGTTCATCGAGTTCGAGGGTCGTCATCGTGGGAAGATCGGGGTCAGGAGTGAGGATCGAGTACCAGAGCGGAGGCAATTCAGCGTTTTTTTTAATCCCTCGACTTACTGTATTCCGATCTATGCCGAAGGTGCGTTCCAGTCCCCGCAGGCTGCTGCGCTCCTCATAGGCCCGCAAGATTTCTTCCCGACATTCCGGCTCATACCCATTCGGTGCGGGATTCTCGCGACTCTGGCGACCACAGGCGTGACACCGATACTTCTGCTTCCCATTGGGTGCGCGCCCAAACTTGACAATGTCATCACTCCCACAATGGCGACATGTCACGATGATCATCACGCCCATCTGTCAGTCCTTTCTGCGCGTGTACCTCCTTTTTATAGTCTACCATATCATTCGCGATACAGCCACTACCTTTTGGAGAAAGGCATGGTAGAGGGCTGAGAGGGTGTCCAATATTCCAAGGCTCAAGCCTCAAGGGTTGATGCAGGTTTGGTGAGCCGGCGGAGCAGTAGCCTGATGGAAGCCAGGTAGAGCCAGCTTTCTGAGGAGCGCGGGTTGTGGTCATATTCCTTGCTCAACTGACGGTTGCGGCCGAACCAGGCGTGGGTGCGCTCGACCACCCAGCGGTGTGGCTGGACTTCAAACCCGCGCTGGCCAGGCAGCCGCTCGACAACCTCCAGCTCGCCCAGCTCGCGCTCAGCCATCCACTGGCGCAGCGTCCCACGATAGGTCTGGTCAACCCAGATCTTCTGCAGCCGGATGCCGCGCTGACGCGCCACCGACGAACAACCCCCACAAGCGGAACGGCTCAATTCGCCGTATGAACGCGATGCGCGCTTCGCCACCAAACGCGACCACTCGTGGATCGGCTACAAGGCCCATGTGACCGAAACCTGTGATGCGGATGCCCCGCATCTGATTATCGATGTGCAAACGACCCCAGCGACCACACTGGACAGCGCACTAACGGCCACGATCCAGCAGCAGTTAGCGGAGCGACACCTCCTGCCGCAGGAACACCTGCTGGATAGCGGGTATGTGACGGCCGACCAGTTGGTGACCAGTCAGACAACCCATCAGGTTGACCTGATTGGCCCGGCACCCGCCGATACCAGTTGGCAAGCACGCCAGCCGGATGGGTTGGATGTGACCGCGTTTGCGATTGATTGGGCGGCAGGTGTGGCGGTGTGTCCGGGCGGTAAGCGCAGTGTTCACCACCACGACGAGCGCGTCCGCATGGGCAGCGCGCAGTGGGTGCATGTATTCGCGTTTGCCGAAGCGGATTGTGC
>JANLSE010000480.1:0-2885 GCA_031362265.1 Roseiflexaceae bacterium | reverse complement strand
GGGCCTGGGCTAGGTGGCCATTGTATCCCAATTGACCCGCTGTACCTTTCCTGGAAGCTCAAGACACTCGATTACACCGCACGTTTTATTGAACTGGCCAGTGAAGTCAATACCAACATGCCACGTTACTGGGTGCAGAAGGTGCAGGAT
Organism: Roseiflexaceae bacterium; assembly: GCA_031362265.1. Taxonomy (GTDB): domain Bacteria; phylum Chloroflexota; class Chloroflexia; order Chloroflexales; family Roseiflexaceae; genus JANLSE01. The sequence continues at coordinate 2,735 of JANLSE010000480.1, read as the reverse complement.
GCGCTCAATGAGGCTGGGAAATCGGTGAAAGGTAGCCGGGTGTTGGTGTTGGGGGTCGCGTACAAAAAGGATGTTACCGATGTCCGTGAATCGCCTGCGCTCGACATTTTGCATTTGTTGCGTGGTAAGGGTGCGGTGGTGATGTATCACGATCCGCATATTCCTGATGTGCGAGTTGAGGATGTCGTCTTGATCAGTGTTCCTGATCTCAGTGTGGCATTGCAAAGCGCCGATTGCGTAATAATTGTCACAGATCATTCCAGCTATGATTGGCATCAGGTGATAAACCAGAGCACGCTACTGGTGGATACTAGGGCAGTATCGCGCCGGTAAGCGCTTAATACATATAGTGGTGCCAACATAGTAGTATCAACAGTGCTCCCTGACACATCTATCTTACCGCTTCTGTTGGTGGAATCATCGATTGCAATGGGCATTTGTCCTTAGCCCTAGACCTTAAGATATGGTATAATCCCGCATCGAATGAGCATCACTGAGGGCAATGAAGCTTCGAGCATATCAGAAATTGGTATGTTGTTGTTTCTTGGATTGATATGGCGACACTGAGCGTTGCGCGGCCGCTACGGGTTTTGCAGGTACTGAATCCGATTCGCATACTGAAGATTATTTGGGTACATCGTGAGCTGATTGCTCAGTTCACTCGCCGCGAAGTGGAGGGTCGTTATCGAGGTTCATTCCTTGGGATGTTCTGGTCGTTGGCGAACCCATTGTTTATGTTGGCAATTTATACCTTCGTTTTCGGGGTAGTGCTGAAAGCACGCTGGCCTCAGGCGCAGACGAACAGCCTCGGTGAGTTTGCGCTAATTATCTTCGCGGGTCTGACTGCATTCACCTTTTTCAGTGATTGTGTTAGCCGTGCACCAATGCTAGTTGTGTTGGTTCCTAATTATGTGAAGAAGGTGGTGTTCCCACTTGAGATTCTGCCAATCAGCGCGATGGGGACAGCATTCTTCAACCTGATGGTGAGTCTGGTAGTGCTGCTGGCTGCTGAGCTTGTCGTATTTGGGCGAATTCCGTGGACAGCCATATTACTTCCGGTGGTTATTCTGCCAGCGGTATTTTTATGCCTTGGGCTGATGTGGTTTCTTGCCAGCCTGGGTGTCTATATTCGCGATATTGGCCAAGCGATTGGTCTCGTATTGCAGGCGTTATTCTTCTTTACACCAATCTTTTACTCGCTTGAGGCGATTCCTGAGCCATTTAAGACAATTATTCTCTTTAATCCTATGGCTCCAGTAGTCGAGAATTTTCGGCGTATATTCTTGTGGGGAACACTGCCAAGTTGGCCTGGAACAGGGTTCTGGATTCTGGGAACAGGTGTCATGATGATGCTTGGGTTTGCTTGGTTCCAGCAGACAAAGAAGGGCTTTGCGGATGTTATCTAATGATTGCTGAACCAACAACTGATTTTATAGAGACAGCAGAACGAGTGCCATCGTCTGCTAGTGGGGATGATCGTGAGGTGGTAATCAGCGTTCGTGATGTTGGCAAGATGTATCGCATCTATGAGAACCCCAAGGATCGGCTCAAGCAGATGCTGTTATGGCGTTTTGGCAAGAACTATGGGCATGAGTTTTGGGCCGTGCGCAATGTATCGCTAGAGATCCGTAAAGGCGAGACAGTTGGAATTATTGGGCGTAATGGTAGTGGTAAGAGCACACTCTTGCAGATGATCGCCGGGACACTAGCTCCAACCGAGGGCGAAATATCAGTACGCGGGCGAGTTGCAGCGCTTTTGGAGTTAGGGAGCGGGTTCAACCCCGAATTCACTGGCCGTGAGAATGTCTTTCTGAATGGCGCTATTCTTGGTATCAGCCGTGGAGAGATGGAGGCGCGATTCGATGAAATCGCCGCCTTTGCAGATATTGGCGAGTTTATCGAGCAGCCGGTGAAGGTCTATAGTAGTGGGATGGTGGTACGGCTGGCATTTGCGGTACAGGCATTTGTTGAGCCGGATGTGTTAATTGTGGATGAGGCTCTGGCGGTTGGCGATGTAGCTTTTCAGGCGCGCTGTCTAGAACAGATTCGGAAGTTAAAAGAGCAAGGGACAACAACTTTATTCGTCACTCATGATAGTGGTACATTCCAGAATCTTTGTGACCATGGGTATCTGCTTGATCGAGGTGTTGTATTTGCTAAAGGGCGACCAGCTCAAGTCTCACTCCAATACTACGAGTTAATCCGTGAAACCGAACATGCGCGACAGCGATTGAGCGCGGCGGGTGACACGCAAACTACGAATGTATTAGCTGAGTTGGCGCATCGTGAGCAAGAGATTGTGGGCAAGACTGAGGAAGGGGAGTATCGTTTTGGGGTGGGCACGGCACTGATCGTCCGGTATCAAGTATATGATAGTTCCGGGCGTGAAACAGTTGCACTAAAAATTGGCGAGCGATTTAGTATATCGGTGCAGATCCAGTTTCATGGCAGTGTTAAGAATCTAGCGATTGGAATCATGTTTCGTAATGCCCAGGGCCAGAATTTAATGGGCATGCATTCGTTTGTTGATCACCGCATACATTTTGGTGAATATAATGACGGAGATAGTATTGAAATTACTTGTGAACAGGAGATGTTGCTGAATCCAGGCGATTATTTGTTGAGCATAGGTTTAGCAGATTGTCGCAGCGATTTCGATTTTACTAGTCTTGATAATCGCAGTAATTTGACAAAGCTGAGCGTTTTTGGTAAGCCGTTAGGGTATGGGCTTATTT
>JANLSE010000043.1:0-3049 GCA_031362265.1 Roseiflexaceae bacterium | reverse complement strand
TGAACCAGCATCAGAGAAGAAATAGTCGTTGATATAATCCGCTGGGAAGTTTGCTGATGAAGGATTATAGAATGTCCCACCGGCAATAACATTACCTTGAAACGGACCACTACCATGTGAATAGGTATAGATTGGGTAGGTGACATTCGCAACGCCAGATGGCTGATTGCCTTCAGTTTGCGGCCAGCCATAATTGGCACCAGCTTGGCCGCGGTCAACTTCCTCGAATGTGTTTTGGCCAACATCGTTAATATGCATGGTTCCAGTGCCAGGTTGAAATGCAAAGGTGAAAGGGTTACGCAAACCAAGCGCCCAGATCGCCTTATTGGCCCCGGAGGTTGTACCAACGATTCCCGCAAAGCTGGTTGGATTATCACTCGGGATACTTCCATCCTTGTTGTAGCGCAAAATCTTGCCAAGCTGGTTCGATAATGATTGTGCATTGCTTGAGTTAGCATTCTCGCCCACACCGACATATAGCTTGCCATCAGGGCCAAAGTGAATTGCCCCACCGTTGTGGTTGGTTGCACCCGATAACCCATCCAGGTTAACAAGGATTTGCTCGCTGCCGCCGGCTACATCGCCATTGGCAGTGAAACGGCTTATTCGGTTATTCGGGCCACCCGCTGATGATGGCACAGTGTAATAGACATAAACGAGATGATTTGAGGTAAAATCAGGGTCAAATGCCACACCAAGTAGACCGCGCTCTTGGGTTGAGTCTACTGTAAGCGAGACAAATGGCGTGGTAAGCAGGGTACCATTCTTAATAACGCGTAGCGCACCGGCCTGTTCTGCTACGAAAATACGGCCATCAGGTGCCTGAGCCATGCTGGTGGGGTTATCTAGCCCAGCGGCAACACTTGTATCGGTAAAATCGGTAGGGAGTACTGAGCCGCCAGCCAATGCAGAAGAGTTCGCAAGATTAGCAAGAAAGCCAATCATAAGTAGTATCAGTGCAATGGAAGCAACAACCTGTGTTGAGGTTTTTGAGATCGTCATTATGCCTCCTTATATAGGCCAAGCTGTATAACTAAACTGCTCGCTCATTCATCCATGATCAGTGCAAACATGAGCGGTGCCACAATTGTCGCATCCGATTCAATCACAAACTTGGGAGTGTCAGCAAGTAACTTGCCCCATGTGATCTTCTCGTTGGGAACTGCACCAGAATACGAGCCATAGCTTGTTGTTGAATCGCTGATCTGGCAGAAGTAGCCCCATACTGGTGTTTCGGTGCGCTGGAGATCCTGGTGCAGCATTGGCACAACACAAATCGGGAAATCGCCAGCAATGCCGCCGCCAATTTGGAAGAAGCCAATCGAATGCTCCTGCGTGGTTTGCGTATACCAATCGGCAAGGTTGATCATATACTCAATGCCGCTGCGAACCGTATGGACGTTCCGGATCTCACCGGTGATGACATGGCTAGCATACATATTGCCAGTGGTTGAATCTTCCCAGCCTGGCACAAAGATTGGCAGATTTTTCTGCATGGCGGCATACATCCACGAATCATACACATCGATCTGATAGTATTCTTCCAGGATATTAGAGCGCAGTAGGCGATACATAAACTCATGTGGGAAGTATTGCTCGCCACGCGCGTCCGCACCCATCCACTCATTGAGCAATGCGCCTTCCAGGCGACGCATGGCTTCCATCTCAGGGATGCATGTGTCGGTCACACGGTTCATATGCCGATCCAGCAGCGCCTGTTCATCGGCGGGTGTAAGATCGCGGTAGTGCGGTACGCGCTCATAGAAATCGTGTGCAATCAGGTTGAAAATATCCTCCTCGAGGTTTGCACCAGTACATGAGATCGCGGTAACCTTATCGCGTCGGATCATCTCAGCCAGCGAGAGCCCTAATTCGGCAGTGCTCATGGCGCCAGCCAGGGTCATAAACATCACACCACCATTCGCAAGATGGGCGCGGTAGCTGTCGCTTGCATCAATCAGTGCTGCCGCATTGAAGTGCCGGTAATGATGGCGCAGAAATTGGCTTATCGCTCCAGACATGATTCCATATCTCCTTACATGACGGGTAACGTTATTGTAGCAGCAACTATACCATAGGATGTACAACGCATAACGCATAACGCATAACGCATAACGCATAATATTCCTGCGCTCTTGCGCTCTTGCGTTCTTGCGCTCACATGCTCTGCGCTCTTTGGTATACTGGATCTTTATTGTGAACAGATCGAAAGGCGTTGCTCTGATTTCATCGCTTATTACACAACCTGAATCATCCCAGCGCACTCGCAACTGGTTGATCGCCGGATTTTTCCCGATTGTCATTTTTGCGTTATGGGCCGATTCGCATTGGCTGCTGGAGCGCAGATTTGATGGCCAAGTGTTGAGTAACCTTTCGGCACCGCTATACTTTTTGTTGGTATTGCGTGGTCTACGTGCTAATCAGCGGATAATGGCGTTAGTGTTTGTGCCATTTGCAACGGTTGGTGAGTATATCTTTAGCCTGATTCTACAGCTCTACACCTATAAATTTGGCAGCGTGCCCTTCTATGTGCCATTTGGACATGCGATCTTATTTAGTACTGGGTTGCTGATTGCGGAGCATCCACTCGTTCTTGCACGTGAGGTGCAAGTTCGCCAGGCGCTATTGTTCGCCCATGTAGGCCTATTTCTTGGTGCATTCTTTCTGTTGAACGATACCCTGAGTGCACTATTTGGTATAGTATTTATACCGCTGTTGGTGCGAGCACGCGGGCGGCCATTCTACCTGATTATGGGTATGCTAGTACTGTATATTGAACTGGTAGGAACGGCATTTGGGTGTTGGATTTGGGATTCGATGCCGCTGCGTGTATTACATACAACCAATCCACCAATCGGTGCATTTGTGTGCTATGTAATTGCCGATGTCTTGGTGATCAAGATTGCGCGCCGGATCGGGTTTAAGGGCACTGGCTTTCAAGTAAGGTCAGCGCACGAGGAATGAGCTTTTCAACGCAAAGACGCAAAGACGCAAAGGCGCAAAACTCATAAAATCTCGCGTCTTTGCGTCTTTGCGCCTTTGCGTTGAA
>JANLSE010000468.1:0-5424 GCA_031362265.1 Roseiflexaceae bacterium | reverse complement strand
AGCCCAAGCCGTGCGCCAGCCTCTTGGGTGGCCGCAACACTCGCAGTGGTATTGTGGTCGGTTACTGCAATCGCGTGCAGGCCCAGAGCTATGGCGTGCTCCACCAGTTGCTGTGGTTCCCATGTCGAATGATGGGGTGTGGCAATTGTATGGATCTGGAGGTCGATCATGGATGTGGCTCCGTGTACAGGACTCGGTATCGCTAGGATTAGGTCCCTATGGTATCAGAACTTGCACTGAAGAGCGAGTTGCACCGATCGCTACATGTATGGTGGCAGATACATCCATGTACAGTGGTAGCGCTGAAGCTGGTCGCTACATGCTGTTCAGCGCGACCACTGCACGTTTGACAAGCACACGCCCATGATTTACAATCTAGCCTGCCAACAGGTCTAGACCTCTATATATCTTAGGATTTGGTGCTGTGGGGCTTAATAAGCGCAGTCCAATACCGCTATACTATCAACTAGCGGAGCAATTTAGCGAGCAGATTCGTGCTGGCGAGCTTCAGCCTGGCCAACAGATCCCCTCAGAGCGGGAGTTGAGCGAGCGGCATGGTATTAGCCGGATGACGGTACGGCAAGCCATCGTCTATCTCGTCCGTGAGGGTAGCCTGGTTACTTACCATGGGCTAGGGACATTTGTAGCTGAACCCAAGCTCACCAACCAGGCATCACATCTGCTTGGCTTCACCGAGACAATTATGCGGCGCGGTGGCACTGTCACCTCACAAGTGCTTGAGCAGGTGGTTATTCAGGCGCCATTCCGAATTGTGGCTGGGCTGAATCTGCGTGCGGATGATCGGGTTGTGAAGATCATGCGATTGCGCCTCAGCGAGGGAATACCGCTGTTGCTAGAGACAAGCTATCTGCCATATATGCTCTGCCCTGGTTTGGAAGAGGTCGAACTGGCAAGCCATTCACTGTATGCAGTACTGAGTGAGCGCTATGGGATGCTTCTTGAGCACGCCGCGCAGACTCTGGAGGCGACGATCGCAAACTCATTCGAGGCCAATTTGTTTGGCGTCGAGAGTGGTGCGCCAATGGTATTGCTGGAGGGTGTCGCAACTGGTCGCGAAAACATGCCAATCGAGTATTTCAAAGCGATCTACCGCGCTGATCGCTTCAAATTTGCGTTTAGCAGCGAGCGTGGCCCAGTATTAGGCCCGGAATTTGAGCTTGCTCAGGTGAGCGTTGTGTTAGCATAACAGTGAGGCGCTCATGACCTACACTTCATCGCCGCGTCCAACCTACGAAGGGCCTACGAACATCCCATATGGGAGTGTCGCACGCCATATATGGGGCGACCCGGTTGCGGGCGAGGTGACAGATTGGATCTATGTCTCCAGCAGCAAGATCCACCAGCTTGTCTTTGGCTTGCCTGCGGGCCGTATGTTTCAGCACTCTGACTCGCACCGCACAATCTTCGCGGCTGATGAACTATACTATGTGTTAAGTGGCGTGCTGCTGGTTAGCAACCCGGAGACTGGCGAGGTACATCAGGCCAACCCTGGCGAGGCAATCTTCTTCCGCCGTGATACCTGGCATCATGCTATGAGTGCTGGCAGCGAACCATTGCGGGTATTAGAATATTTCGCACCACCGCCCTCACAGGGTACTTCTGGCAGTTATGCGCAGACGCGCGAGTTTCTGACAACGCCGATCTATACCCAGGATCAGTGGATTACCCGTTGGCCAATGGCACAGGATCGCGCACGTGCGGTACAGACGATGCAAGTGATCCGCGATGCCAATCTGCTCTGGCGACTTGAGGGCGGCCAGCAACCTACGCCAGTTGCGCTGCTGTGCTCAACTGAGCACCTGACGGTTGGGAAGATGCGGCTGCTGCCCGGACAGCAGAGTGCGGTGCAAACGCACGCTGGCGATGAGTGCCTGTATGTGCTTGACGGTACTCTGCATGTGCAACTGCCAGCCAGTAAACGTTGGTTTGAATTACGCCCTGGCGATGGCTTCTATATGCCGCAGGGTGTTCCACACCAATACGCTAATAACGAGATACAGCCAACCAGCTTTGTGTTTGGTGTTGCGCCTTCCTATTTACCAGCGCCTGCGTGAGCCTCAGTTATGGAGCGTGTGTCGATGGAGATACAGCCACTTCTGATTGGGATTGATATTGGTGGCACCAAAATCGCTGGTGGGCTGATTGAGCCTACCAGTGGCCAGATTCTTGTGCAGCGGCGTATCCCCACACATGCTGAGCGTGGCGGTATGGCAGTACTCAACGATACAATTGCGCTGGTACAGGCGCTGATGCAGGATGCGCTGATTCAGAAACGCCCAGTAACTGGTATTGGCCTTGGTATCTGCGAATTGGTCAGTCCAGCAGGTGAGCTCACCAGTGCGCATACAATCGATTGGCGTGGGCTATCGATTCCTGCAGCTTTTGCGCAACTCGCTCCAACCACAATCGAGGCTGATGTACGCGCACATGCCCTAGCCGAGGCACGCTACGGCGCCGGGCAGGACTATCGACTATTTGTTTTTGTCACCGTTGGTACCGGGATCAGTTCGTGCTTGGTACAGGATGGCGTGCCATTAGCGGGAGCGCGTGGCAATGCGTTGGTGATGGCAAGTAGCCCAATCACCTTTACCTGCTCAGTTTGTGGCGCAGTACAACGCCCTATTCTAGAAGAATTCGCCTCAGGGCCAGCGATCCTCAAGCGCTATAACGAGATTGCTCCCATCCCACTCCAAACAACCGAGGATGTTATGCAGGCCGCACAATCGGGTGATCAGCAGGCGGAGCAGATTCTTGGGAGCGCAGGTGCTGCATTAGGCGTGAGTATTGCCTGGCTTGTGAATGTTCTCGATCCTGAGGCTGTGATTATTGGTGGAGGGCTAGGGAGCGTGAATGGAATCTACTGGGAACAGATGGAAGCATCAATGCGTGAGCATATCTGGGCCGATACAAGCCGCGATCTGCCGGTTCGTGTAGCCATGCTCGGGCCAGATGCGGGTATGATCGGTGCGGCCTGCACATTGTGTGGTTGAGGCTGGTTCATGTGAACCAGTAGCGATAGATTGACTGACGAGACAAGGAGGTTTCCGATGGCCCATGATTCGCATGGACGGGGCAGCACGACCAGTCGACGACGATTCCTGCAAGCCTTGGCACTATCCGGTAGTGCTGCGATGCTGGCTGCATGTGGTGGTGCAGCTCCAGCCGCGCCAACGGCTGCGCCCGCCGAGCCAGCTGCAGCACCAACTGCCATTCCCGCGCCAACTGCCATTCCCGCGCCAACGAGCGCACCAGCCCAGATTGAGCCTTCGAGCGGGCAGGTGACAATCGAGTGGTTTAATCGCTACACGTCGAGTACCACTCAGGAAGTCCTGCCGCTGATGATTGCCGAGTTCGAGAAACAGAATCCAACGATCAAGGTCAAGTATCAGAACCCTGGCAATGGCGACGGGTATGTGGAGGCGCTCTTGGCGCGCGTTGCCGGTGGTAACCCACCCGACATAGCGACACTCTACGAGCCACCGGTTGAATTTGCTGCGCGTGGCTCGTTGCTTGCAATCGATGACCTCATGGCATCAGCGACAACAGCAAAGCCAGATGCGTTTTTTAGCGCACCACTGAAATCATGCCAGTGGCAAGGTAAAACCTATGGGCTGCCATCATCGGCGGGTGCTGCGGCGATCTACTACAATACACAACAATTCAAGGATAAGGGTATCCCCACCGACCGTGCAGCCTTCCCGACGAAGATGGAGGATGTCAAGGCACTCTCAAAGGAGTTTATTACTACCAAAGATGGCGCAATTGAAACTGCTGGGTTTGTGCCATTTGTCGGGAACAGTTGGATGTACCCAGCATGGAGCGCAACGTATGGTGGGCAGATCTTCGATACCAAGGCCAACAAGTACATGCTCGATAGCGATGCGAATGTACAGTGGCTCACCGATTGGTTGAGTTGGCTCGATGATCTGTATGGTGGCAATCTGGAGGCGCTCAATGCATCCGCCAGCTGGGCCGGAACATACCCAGATACCGCGTTTAATCTCAAGCGCGCATCCATGGCTGGTGAAGGCAGTTGGTCATCGACCGACGCCGAGATCCCGTTTGACTGGGAGGTTGCACGCTTACCAATTGGCCCTGGTGGTAATAAATCATTCACGGCATTCTACCCAAACTGGTGGGCAGTGCCTAAGGGAACCAAGCAGCCAGAAGCAGCCTTCAAGTTCATCGAATTTATTGCAACCAGCGGCTGGGAGACATGGTATCAGTTCATTATGGATACACCCGCCTGGAAACAGTTCCCGCCAACTGTTCTGACAACCAAACTGGTTGATCAGGTCGGCCAAGCACGGGCTGAGAATGTCAATGCGTTCTTTGCCGATTACCTGAATGATGCCGTCGAAATGTGGACATCACCGGTCGATAGCTTTGCTGGCGAGACACTCACCACCGCGATTGGTGAGGTGTTGAATAAGGCCAAAGCTCCGAAGGAAGCACTCGCCGATGCTCAGAAGCTGTGCCAGGCAAAACTCGATGAGACGCTAAAGGGGTAACGCTATGGCGGGCCTAACATCGACCAATCAGCCGAGCCTGAAACGGCAACCCTGGCTCGGCCGCCAACTGCGTAATGATCTACGTGCGTATCTGTTCCTCTCGCCGTGGATCATTTCGTTGCTGGTCTTTACTGCCTATCCAATGTTAGCATCATTCTTCTTCGCGATGACCAGCTATACCATCGTCAACCCGCCAGAGTGGGTCGGATTTGCAAACTTCCAGCGTATGTTCTTTGCCGATCCACTCTTTTGGACAGCAGTATGGAACACGAGTTATTACACACTCGTCTCTGTGCCATTAAGCCTTTTGGTGGCACTGGCGCTTGCGCTACTCCTGAACCAGGCGGTCTATGCGATCGGTTTCTTCCGTACCGTCATCTACCTGCCAACCCTGGTTCCTGGAATCGCGAGTGGACTACTCTGGGTGGTATTGCTGAACCCGCGCAGTGGCTTGGTGAATGCCACATTGGAACTATTTGGCCTGCCACGCCTTGGGTTGTTGCAGAGTGCCGATTGGTAGATGCCAGGTGTGATATTGATCTCATTATGGGCCGGAACAGGTAGTGCCATGCTGATCTTCCTGGCTGGACTCAAGGATGTACCGCAATCGCTGATTGATGCTGCCAAGATCGATGGTGCGGGCAGTTGGCAACAATTCCGCTATGTGACGATGCCGCTGCTCACACCAACCATCTACTTCAATCTGATCATGGGGATGATTAGCTCATTCCAGATATTTGGTTTGATCCTAGCTGTGGTTCCCTCAGGTGGTTCTGGGTCGCGAAACTCATTGTTGGTATATATGGTACTGCTCTACCGCAATGCGTTCCGCAATTTCGAGATGGGTTATGCCTCTGCTATGGCATTGATGTTGTTTATTATTATGGTATTG
>JANLSE010000429.1:0-15527 GCA_031362265.1 Roseiflexaceae bacterium | reverse complement strand
CAGAATCGCAGTCGTCGTCGGTGTCACAATTGAAGTCCATGCAGCAGTAGTCACTGAGAGATCGAATGCTATCGCAGTGCTGCCAGTATTGGTCAGGGTCGGGAAGAAAAAGGTTGGCTGCCCTGCTACTCCGCCATTTGTCTGGCTTGCTGGGGTTAGGGTTGCAGCATCAATTGTGGCGATGGTCGTTGTATCGGCAACCAGCGCTGTTGGATTCGGTGTAGTGCCGGAAGTTATGGTGGTTGTCACAATTGCGCTGCTGCCTGCGAGAATTGCGATTGGCGGCGTGACATTCACCGTCACACTACGTACCCCACCTGGTGGGATGTTTATAAGCGTTGCTGGCGCTGGTGCTGTCCAACCATTTGGCACCTGCATACTAAAGGTGTAGGTATCGGTTATATTGCCAGTGTTTGTCAGGGTATGCGCATAGCTGATCTGTGTGGCTGGATTAGTGTTCCCGCTGCGGTTTGGTGTAAAGCTGATTTGCGGGTTGGCTTGTATCGTTACGCTGCTATCTGCACTGGCCGCTGGCGCAGTCGGAGTTGTTATTGAAGTAATTGTCGCACGGATGCTGTTGCTACCAGCAAACGCATTTGCTGGCGTGGTGATATCCACATCGAAGGTACAATTACTGCCTGCGGTAAGGTTGCCGCCGCTGATACACGCTGGTGGTGCATTCACAAGGGCCGCACTCCAGCCAATCTGTGCAGTTGGCAGTGTGAAGACCGGTGGATTGAATGTGCCATTCTGATTGCCAGTATTTGTGAGCGTATAGGTGAAGCGGAATAGGTTGCCTGCCGCCCCGCTGCGTGTGCTTGGTGTAACCGACAATGAAGGCACGGCTGCACCAGTCACATTAATTGTATCGATCTGGCTTTGCCCGGCTGGGCGTGGCGTACTTAGTGTTTGTGCTCCAAGTGTTATGCTTTGTGGCCCGACTAATGTGCCAGCAACCACCCTGGCACTCACTACGATTTGCGCGCTGGCGCCACGTGCGATACTCACTGGCGAAGTCGGGCTAATCGTAACATTCTGTAGGCCAGCTGTTGGCGTTATCATCAGTGTATAGCGGTCATCGCCATTTGATGTATTTTGTAGTGTATGTGTGAAGACAATCGTTGCAAGTGGTGCAGCGCTCACTGGAGTGACGCTGGCGGCACTCAAAGTAAACTGTGGTTTGAGTAGCACACGCGCACTATCGCTCGCAGTTGCTTGAGCGCCGCTCGAAGCAGCCACCTGCAGAATGGCAGTTTTGATCGTACCAGAAATTGCACCACTACTATTGATCGCGGGAGCCGTAGCAGTTACCGTAATTGTGCGCGTCGCCCCTGCGCCAAGAATGAACCCAGTGTTCGGTGTAAAGCTATAACTCCAGCCATCTAATGGGCTTGGTGGCGTCAGGGTTAGTGTAAAGGTGCCGCTTTGCTGTCCCGTATTTTTCAGTGTATGCACAAATTGGGCAGTGCCAGATGGGAAGACATCCTGTTGTGCGACACTTGTCAAACTCGGAATGACGGATTGTGAGAAGGCACTATCGATCACCGAATCACTCGCGGCACTCCCACCTGTCGCTGTAACCGTGAATGTGCCGCCGATGCTACTGGCTGGCAGGGTTACGCGAACACGGCGGATACATGCTGCGCCGGACGCCAGAGTACACTGGTTAGTATCAGGGAACGCAAACGTTGGCGAGCCAGCAATCGTACCATTCAAGGCAGTGAGTGTGAATGTATCACTCCCATTACCAGTATTTGTGATCGTATGGGTATAGGTAATGACAACCGGGCTTGCACTGAGTGTGAAAAGCTGACTCTGTGGTGGTTCAATATTCACACCAAACGCCTGTGGTGCACGCGAATAATTGGTTTTGCTATCGTTGAGCGCCCCGCTCGTGGCGGATACCGTGGAACCTTCAATTGCCCCGCCAACCGCATTCAGTGGCACTGTGACAGTCATAACAATTGTTGTTGATGCACCAGATGCAAGTGTAATACTGGTCGGGCTTACCGACACAGCCCAGCCCTGCGACCCTGATGTCGCCCCAAGTGTAAATGTTGCACTCAGGCCACCATTGTTGGTGAGCGTGTGTTGATACGTCACAGTGGTACCGGGGGTCACACTGCGCGGCGAAGCAATGCTGGTTACTGGAATGCCATCGCTGAGTAGTGGCGTGCCTGCCGAACAGCCAGTTATCGTATCGACCATGGGCGTGGTGAAGGGCGAGGTGTTATTGGTGTTTGGGTTGCGCGCAGTGGCAGTCATGTAGCGATCACAGGTAGATACATCAATGCTGAATGCTCCAGTGCTTGGATCAGCATTGCCACTTGCGAGGTAACGCGGGCCTTCACCATCCTGGCGCGTACCAGATGAGAATATCTCGACGATACAACCAGAAGCACCACAACCAGTGGCGGTACCAGTGATACGTGGCTCACCGCTACCACCAGTGACAAGGGTTGCGTTTAGTGTTGGGGCGACCTGGCCAGCATTGGCACCTGTTTGTAGGTTAATGCCATTGCCTGTGTTATTTGTGGTTATATTTCTGCTGAGCTGAACGCCTGTTGCGGATGTTAGCCGAATACCATCTAAGCCGTTATCAGTGGATGAATTATCAAGGATAGTTGCGCCCGAGGAACCACTACTATTCAGAAGAATGCCAACTTGGGTATTCCCAGAGACGATGTTGTGGTCGATTGTAAGCGAACCATTGGTGCCATCGGCAAAGATGCCATGGCTGCCATTTGCGCCAATGGTATTCGTATCACCCGAGACGTTACCGCCGATTGTAGTACTTGGCGCATTCAGCACCCAGATGCCAAATTGGGTATTGCCGCGCCCAGAAACCCCGAGTGAATCCAGGCCGATACGGTTATTTAGGATCGTGTTGCCGCTGCTACCGTTGATCTGAATACCAGTGCCGTTCGCGCCAATCACATTGTCTGGCCCAATCGTATTGCCTGTCGAGCCGCTTTCGATGAGAACACCAAATGCGGCGCGTTGAGCTGGGGTGCTGATCAGGGTCGCGCTGCCATCAACACCGATCCCGATCGTATTATTGCGCACCGTAAACCCGCTGACATTTGCACTCGAGAGCCGCAATGCTGCCTGATTGGTACGTGCTGCAATCACATTTCGGTTGGCGAGTAGAGGGCCACCAATCGTGTTGTTTGAGCCACTGAAGAAAACTACGCCTGACTGGCCGTTGAGAAACGCTGTGGTTGTTGAGTTGCCGCCCAGTGCAGTGCCAATATGATTGCCGCTGAGGGTAATCCCTGTATAAAGTGAACCGCTTTGGGCTGCATTGCCAACAATAATGCCATCCTGTCCATTGGCAGAGATCGTATTGCCACTAATGGTAACATTACTCACACCTACGGCATTATTGCCACTACGCTGCAACGCGATCCCAGAGAGCGTATTCGCAAGCGGGTTTCCAGCAGCATCCAGGCCGATTAGATTATTGCTGATTGTGATACCCGAGACGCTACTGACAATTGGTTCGATCAGAATGCCATTCTGTAGGTTGCCAGCGATGGTATTCCCTATGATTTGGGTCGTATCGACATCATTACGCACAGTGATGCCCTGTGCATTGGCAAGTGCCGCGGTTCCCGCATTATTCAGCCCAATATAGTTGCCTTGGATAAGCGTGCCAGTATTGTTAACTCCCTGGATCAGAACTCCGCTTCGCCCAACGCCACTGGTGATCGTGGAAATGCCGCCAATCACATTGCGATCAGCCACCAAAGGCCCACCAACTGTATTATTGGTAACATAATTTGCAATAAGAATGCCATCAGAATCTGGAATCGAACCGGCTGGGATGGCAGTACCTTGGGGGTTTAAGCCAATAATATTGCCAGCGATAATATTATTGTTCGAAGGCTCAATCGCCCCAGTGCCTAATTTTCCAACTGCAATCTGGGAACCATTCGGATGGCCTGCGCTGCCATTACCGGCAACGACATTATTGCGGATCGTATTACTATCGCCACGATAGATATGAATACCCGTGTCGACATTCGGCGCGACACTAGTGCCAGCCGCGTCGAGCCCAATCCAATTCTGGTTGACGGTATTCCCGGTCGCATTGTCACGACTGATAAAGATGCCATAACCGGAGAGAAGTGCAGCGCCACCGTTGAAGCGGTTGATGACGAATCCGTAGATGGCATTATTGGATGACTGCATCTCAAATCCGGCGATGCCAAACGTTCCCGCTAGGCTGCCATCGATCTCGATCTTCGGGCCACTTGCACGACCACCAGGCTGTGTACGCGCATCAATTGTTGTGCCACCGCTGGTATCGCTGATTGGAGTGAGTGCAATCAGATTCGGGCGAATTGTCCAGACACCAAGCAGTCCATCGTAATTACTATCGCTGGTGGGAATATTGAATGAGATCGTATCCGCACCTGCCAGAGCATTTGTCTCCTGGATCGCAGCGCGTAGCGTACAGATACCACCGCTTGTGGCACAAGTACCATTTCCGGGGCTTGCATCGCTGCCATCAGCTGTGGTTGTTACCGTAAATGTTGCGGCTAATGCTGGGCGCGCCGATGGCATAATCGCCATCAGCAGCGCCAACAGTGCCACCGCGCATGCCCGTCGCATTGATTGCTGCACTCGGTATCTCCTCTACGGTTTATGGTTTAGCAATCCATGGCAGCCACAGGCGTGGTACCACAAGCCCGCGTGTGACATTCACGGTATCTTGCACGCTTGCCCCGCCGACCACACTGCCGGTAGCGTTGGTGAGAATGACAGTAACAGAGTCCTTTTGCCCCGGCAGCACCCGCCGATCCACACGTACCGTCACGAAAATCTCAAGTTGATTAAATCCAGGTACATTGCTCGGTATTGTAAAAGTATTGCCATTGACGATTGGTATGCCATTCGTGAGTGATGTAAAGGTTATGAGACTACCCTGACTCGAAACTGCTTGAAGTTTAAATGTTGCTGCGCCATTGCTTGTGTTTGTTATGAAATGTCGGAAACTAACCTCTTCACCTGCAGCCCCATCTTGCTGAAGATTAGAAACGATGGTCGCACTCTCCTGAACATTCGTACTCGTTGTGTCGACGACCGTTTTAATCTGGGATGAATCGATTGAACCATTCACATCTGGCGTTGCTGTTAGTGTTGTTTGTGCAACTGTATTAGATTGCGCTCCCGAAGAAACCGTGACTCGTATAGTCGTACTACCACTTCGCCCCGGCCCAAGAATAATACTTGTTGGGCTGATAGAGGTTGTCCATGTTGGCGCTGGCTGCCCTCCAACGGTTGTAGCCACAGAGAACGTGACCGTCGTAGTGATATTGCCATTGTTTGTCACGGTATGTGGGTATGTCAATATCGATGATGGCAACCCACTGCCACTCAGACCATCTGAGACATCGAGGACGACTCGCGGCAGAATGGTAACTGTATTGACGACACCTGCCCCAGTGAGCGCATCTGCGCCATTCGAGCCAGATGTGAGCGTAATGGTAATCGGCCCAGTTGTACCAGCCCGCACTTGGGGATCGGCACCAGTAGGCAGCCGTAGCGTCACACTAATCAGTCGCGATTGGCCTGGGCTAAGCGAGAAAAGCACACCTGGTGATGGCGTTAAACCCCAGTTGCTTAGGCTTGACAGTGTTGATGAGTTGATTTGTAGTTTGGTAAAGGCGATATTGCCGGTATTCGTGATTCGATGAGTCATGGTAATTACATCACCAGGGCTAGCATTGAAGAGCTGCGCTGGGCTGACCTGTACCTGCGGATTTGCGTTGAAGACGGCAAATTCCGAGGTATTTCCATTCTTGTCGGTTGCGGTCAGTGCTAGCTGCGTAGGCATGAAGCCGAGTGTACTTGTGAAGAACCCATTGGATGTGAGGGTTGGGGTGCCAATAAATTGGAAACCTTGGCCATCCAGGATTTGTGCATCGGTATTGAATAGCTGAATCGTGCAATCGGATACTGGATTGGTCGTACAGGCTGCACTCGTGCTATCGGCAAGCACGCGCCCAGTAAGAATACCACCAGAGGCTTGGCTAACGACGAGCGTAGAAACAATCGGTGGGTCGATATCGTGGTTGGGATTGCTCGTCGTACCAGGAGTGCCACTCGATTTCGGGTTCAGGACGATACCAAGGGCCTGGAGCGCCAAACTCACAGGAGTTGTGACAGATGGGGCAATACCATTACGGCTCATGGCATTATCGAGAATCCGTACCCGCTGTGGGTGGGGGAATGCGCCGCCATTGCCAACCTGGACGCCATTGACAGTATTCGAGATAATCTGATTCGCACTAATGCTCACAATGTTCATATCGCCAGTTAAGAGCACACCAGTGCCAGTGTTATCGCGAATAGTGTTATTTGTCACAGTGAGATTGGTTGTCGCATTCACACCAACGATTGCGATACCATTGACCCCGTTGAGTCGGATGTCATTACTATCAAGAATAACCTTGTTCGCAGGGCCGGTGAGGCTAAGCCCCGCGCCGCCAGTATTACGTAGCAGGATGTTAAGCGATACTGTAATTGGCGAAGAGGCAGTGATATTGACACCACTGAGTGTGTTCTGGTTGGTTGTATTGCTGCGGAGCGAACCACGCGTAGCTCCACCACTGATACTGATACCATATTGGCCGTTGCTGTTACTTGTGTTTGCCTCAAGTAGCGGTACATCACCACCACTGATGGCGATGCCACTTTGACCATTGTTCGATATAGTATTGCCCAGCACATTCAAGCGATTTGAGCCTGAGATTGAAAGCCCAGCCTGATTATTGGCTCTGATGGTGTTTTCGGTGATTAATGCATCCGGGCTACTGGTGAGTTGAATACCTGGGCCTCCCTGATTGCCAAGTACAGTGTTTAGTTGGATCGTTGGCGTTGGGACACTGGTGACGATAATGCCGCCCAGTGTATTGGTAAGTACACTATTCGCATTGATCAGTATATTTGTGGCAGCACTACCAATCACCACACCATTGCCCGCATTGAAGGCAATCGTATTGGCCTGATCGAGCGTACCGCCAATCTGAATCTGATTAGCACCAGCATTTGCAAATATGCCACCACCCTGGTTGGGCGCGGAAGTGTTGAATGGGCCACTAACAATAGTGCGCCGCAAACCAATCTTGTTCCCTGTTACCGTTGTACTAAGCACTTCAGTGGTATTGATAACAATGCCAGTTGGGTTGGGTGCGCCGACAGTACCATTCCCTGAGATGATATTGCCTTCACTAGCCGCCAACCCGCCGATGATCGTTGTTTTAGCGCTTGAGTCGATCAACACACCGCCAACTGTATTGGCAACTGCTGTAAGACCACTAAAATTCAGGCCGATAATATTGTTGCGGATCGTGTTACCAGAGGTGTTATTTGCGCCAGGATTCTGCCGCCCGATTGAGGCACCATAGCCAATATTGCCAGCAATGACATTGCCAAGGGTCGCAGTTCCAATGACATTATCTTTGGCATTATCCTGAATACGGATGCCGCCGGATGCGTTGGCTACAGCAGCGGTTCCGCCTCCACTGAGGCCAATATAAGCACCAATAACTGTATTTCGGTCAGTGCCAAGATCGCCAATCAGAACACCATATCCACCATTGCCACTAACAACAAGTGGAGCCGCCGCGCTGCCGGTAGCGAAGTTGCCATTTGCGCCATCCAAGATTGCAATGCCATGTTGTGCATTACCGCGATCAGTGACGCCGTTTTCTCCGACACCAATGTAGTTCGCAAGAATCCTATTATTCACTGCCTGTGAACCAGTTATCAACACTCCAGATTGTCCATTATTCGCGATGACATTACGCTGGTTGGCGTTTGCTCCGCCAATGGTGTTATCGGTGCTATCAGCGATCTGGATGCCATAGCCGGTATTTGGCATTGAGATAACGGTGAAACCAGAGTCCAGGGCAATGCCAATATAGTTGCCTTCAATTACATTGTTTTCGGCTGGACCCAGGATTGTGATCCCATCCCCCTGTGTGCCAACAGTGCCATTCCCACTAATGATATTGCGGTTTGTTCCAGTCGCACCAATACGAGTAAAACCAGCACCAGAATCGATTAGAATGCCACCACGCTGGTTGGGAGCCGCGACCGAGGATTGGGGTAGTACACCAATATAGCAGCCAAGAATCTGGTTATCAAACACATCAATTCCAGGAGAGACACGAGTGATACGAACTGCATAACCAGTGGTAGCAGTATTTCCTGAGAAGTTTACCAAAATGAGCCGCTGCAAGACATTAGCATCCGAGGTTAGACGAATACCAACGACAGATCCAGCTAATGAGGAGCCATCGATAATAATGCGCGGGGTTTGAGCCGCATTATCGTTGCGACCAATAATTGTGGTGCCACCCTCAGAGAGTGATGGGAGTTGGCTGGTTGGCTTAATTGTCCAACGGCCTGTTGATACATTATAACCAGGATCGACTGGAACCAAGGTGTTTGGATCGAAATCATCAATCAACGTTGAGAAATCGATTGTAGATGTACCACCATCAACATTGGCTTTAAGAATGGCTTGACGTAACGAGCAATCATTATTTGCGGTATCGATTTCGCAAGCATTTTGATTAGGGGGCGAGAGATCGGCATCACCCGTATTGTCTACAAAGTAGATCCGGGTGGTGGTATTGGCGTGTGCAATTGGGCTGCCAAAATCAAAAGCCACAAACGAACCGACCAAAAGAACGACACTCAACAGTGACAGTGTTCGAGCATTTCGCGACATTGGATGCTCCTATCTGAGCAAGGTACGGCGGAATCTGGGTATCAAAATGTCAAGTGTATTCTAGCATAATTGGCAAGGGGTTTGAGTAGCCCGGTGGTACTAACTATTGCAGGAGGTTCAACTAGGGAATCAAGAAACCGCTTTCCTGTAGTGCGCTATAACAGTCGCACTACAGGAAAGCGGATATTGAGAGGTTCTGCCCCTCGCTCATCGGTTGGATGGCTGGCTGTGTTATGCGCCTAGGGGGTGATCTCCCAGCCAAACATCATGGCATGATCCTCGTGTGCCAGGTTATGGCAGTGGGCCACATACGGACCAACGAAGTCGCGGAAGCCGCGATAGACGATCACCTTCTCGCTTGGATCCAACGCCACTAGATCCTCGCGTGAGTTATCATCGGGGTGCCCTGCATCCGCTTTGGGGAAGACGACCTTGCCATTGCGCATCATGGTGTGGTGCTCTTCCATATGCAGGTGGAACGGATGAACCCAGCCACCACCACCATTGCGAATCTCCCACAGATTGAAGCTGCCCAGCTTTTGGCGAGCTAACGGGATCTTGCCAGCTGGGTTCTTCAGGCTGCGTGATGGGATGGTGGGATCGAATGGCACGCCATTGATCAGCCACTCGGTCTCACCGCCAGCACTGCCGCGCTGGACTTCGAAGATCAGACGGTTGTCCATCAGCGATTGCCAATTCGCCGGTACCGGTGGCAGTTCGCGCAGCATCTGGTTTGCCGCTGGCATCACGCTCATATCAGGTGCCATCTCAGGCCCGTCGATGACAAACTTCAGCACGGGCACCTTGTAATTTGCATCCGGTGCGGATCGCGAGGAATTGCTCCACATGCGGCCATCGGGCATCTTCATCACGTTCGTCAGGTAGATCGCGTCGCCATCGCTAGTCGGCGTGCCGTCCTGGTATTTGGTGAAGTCAACAATGAATTCACGGCGCTTGGCGGGCCACAGCTCAAACGAATCACGCGTGATTGGGAACGGCAGCAGGCCGCCATCGTCGGCGATCTGGACGAACTTCATGCTCTGCTGGCCATCCGGTATGCGATACTGCCCCTGCAACTCATTACCGGTGTACCCCAAGGAAGCGGAACTCTTCGGACCCTGCGTCGAACTCATCAGCTTGAACTCATAGATCCGCGAGACTGAGGCATCCAGGAAGCGGAAGCGATATTTGCGTCGCTTGACCTTCAGCACCGGGTAAGCCGTGCCATTCACGGTGAAGACATCGCCAACGAAGCCGTGGTTGGGGAAATGCTTGAAGAAGGTCTTGCCCCACCATTCCGGGTGTTTCTTGGGGTTGCCTGCGTTCGGGAATTCGCCCAGGCCATCGTGCATATCCTGATGGATGGTGGTGCCATCATCGAGGCGACAGTCGTAGAAAGCCAAGGGGATATCGTACGCGACGTTGAACGAGCCATCACCATTGTCCGTGCGCACGCCCGGCAGCCGTAGGCCATAGCGCTCATCGCCCATATCCCATTTGTTCTCGGGGTCGTAGATCGGGAACAGCCCAACCATACCCTTATAGACATTCGCGCCGGTGTGATCCATGCGGTGGTCGTGGAACCAGAAGAAGGATTGTTTCTCGCGCGAATCGCCGCCCGCTGGCCAGTTCAGGTACAGGTTATCGCAATAGGTCTTGACGGGGTAGCCGTGCGTCCCCAACATCCGCATCGAGTAATTCGGATTACCATCGCTCTCGGGTGCGGTATGGCCATTGTGCAGATGGGTCAGGAATGAGGCATCTGGCGCGCCAAAGTCCTGGCGATCAAGGTTGAGCGGGTTCTCATCGAGGTGATTCTCGAAGCGCACCATGACTGGCTGGCCGTACTCGGCGTTGATGCGTGACCCGGCAAAGCTAGGGGTGCTATCATCTTGCTTATTGGAGCCATTGAAGCCGTAGATCGTGCTGGCGGGCAGGACAACCGAGCCATCTGATTGAAGCGTACTGGTGACCGCAGCAGGGGTACCAGCTGGGAGATTAATTCGTTGGCCAAGGGAGTTGATTGGCAACACCCGCGATGTTGTGAAGTTATGTGTGCCCATCTGCACTTTGATCCGGTACATGAGCGGTGTTTTGGTCATGGACCCTGCAGGAATCTGGTGAGTCTGGTACGTTCCGTCTGTTCTCTTTACCGAGCCCTGGTTATAAAGCGGTGTGCAATTGCTGTCAGCAATATTCGCCTTGGCCCAGCCGTCGTTCGCCATGGCGGTTGGGTCGACCGGGCGCATCGCTGGTGGAATGGGCAGGTCATCCTTGAATGGGCTGAGGATCAGTGGGCTGGTGGGGAAGGCCTCAATATAGATCGCATCGGCCAAGGCAATCGAGGCGGCATCGAAAACGCCATCTGGCGAGAGTAACCCGCGCTCGGCCAAGTTGGGTACAATCAATCCTTCGGCACCGGTCAGTGCAAGTGCAGTAGCCCCGGCTGCGCCTAGTTTTAGGAGGGTTCGGCGTGGAATTACATTCTGATCGTTGACTACCTTAGACATACAATGATCTCCTTCCGGAGGCGATAAATATGAGCATGTAAGCGCAGTTCATCCCGTGCAGCCTTTGCATGGGGATTCTGCTATCACCGTAGATATAGAATCCGTGATAAAGCCAATATTTGTCGGATCGTTGGTGTCAAGGTTATCTGAATGAATGGAGGCGGGAAGATTCTAAGCTCTCGCCGTATGGTAGTATTTGCGATGACACGCTGATCACACCGCAATCCTCCTTTCTTGCTTAGAATTCGAATGTCAGACCAATGTTCCCCCAGTAGCCAATTGATTCGTCGCCTCCGAAATTTGCGGGTTCGCTACAAGGCCACGTGCCCACAGCCGTTCGCCAAGTACTGCAAGCAGTAGTGCTACAATCATCAGGTTTGTCATTAACACAAGTGCTGTGTCCAACACTAGAGCTCGCACATGGACCACAAAGGTTGCGTACTCAAGCCGGGTTACTGCGCTTCCTACTGCTGCGCTACTGGCGGATCCGCCGATCAGAGTGGTGCGTATATCACAATAGAGGTAGTACGACGTTGACCCCAACCCAGTAAGATCGTCTGATGTTAGCTGGGTATTGGTTCCGTATGAATGCATCAGCTCTAGGTGATGTACCTGGTAGCGATAGTCGTTTAATGCGCTAATGCCAGCCTCAGCGATGCCAACACTCCCACTTATGAGTGCGACTACCAGCGCAATGCCCCAAAATCTGACCAGCTTGCGCTGTTGGTTCCCGAACCAGCGGCGTGCGCAGAGAAATGCGACCAGCATGGCGAGAAAGACCAACGGCAACGTGAATGTTGCATCGCGCAACCAGCGGAAGAATGGTGGCTCATTCCGTTCGATTGCACCGATCGCGCCTTGGAGTGCTGTCATCCAGAAGCCATCGGCGTAGGTTATGGGTATCGCGAATAGGGCGATTACCAGCCAGCGCACTGGTAGCTGCCGCCAATAGCTAGCAAAGTGTTTGATTGCGTTGGTCATGTTTGTATACCATCCTTTACGCGCCACGTAGTAATATTGAGTATCGCCTTTGTTACGACAGAATGTAACTCACCTATGTCCTCAATCCAACTCGACCTTGGCAAGGACAAGTGGCGCCCCAGTACCTAACAAAAGTCTAAATTCCTCCCGACTTTAGTCCCGGTTTTGGGCTGCCTTCATTGGAAGCATTGACTCGCCAATTTCCTCGGCCTACCAATTTCTAACACTCTTCTAACGCCCCTCTTATAGCTAAATGATGCCATTCGTGTACACTATTCTTAGGACTCAACGCAGCTTGTCTGCGCATGAAATCTGTACGAAAAGAGGATTACTATGCCGAAAATTGTCGGTATCGATCTTGGAACCACAAATTCAGTTGTTGCTGTGATGGAGGGTGGCGACCCGATAGTTATCCCGAATGCAGAGGGTAACCGGACCACTCCATCTGTAGTAGCGTTTACCAAGAATGGCGAGCGTCTGGTTGGCCAGACCGCCAAGCGTCAGGCAACAATCAATCCAGAAAATACCTTCTTCTCAATCAAGCGTTTTATTGGGCGCACATACGAAGAGGTTGTGAGCGAGCGCGAGATGGTGCCATATCGTGTTGCGAAGGGCCAGCGTAGTGATGTCCGGATTGTTTCGACACAAACCAGCAAGGAATATGCACCACAGGAGCTTTCGGCAATGGTGCTGCAGAAGCTTAAGGCTGATGCTGAGGCATACTTAGGTGAACCAGTGACACAGGCGGTGATCACGGTTCCAGCCTACTTCAACGACAGCCAGCGTCAGGCAACCAAGGATGCTGGTAAGATCGCTGGTCTTGAGGTGTTGCGTATCATCAATGAGCCAACGGCTGCTGCACTCGCTTATGGCCTGGACAAGAAGAAGGATGAGACAATTCTGGTCTTCGACTTGGGTGGTGGTACGTTCGACGTATCAGTGCTCGAAGTTGGTGATGGGGTTATCGAAGTAAAGGCCACCAATGGTGATACCCACCTCGGTGGTGATGATTATGATCAGAAGATCGTGAACTGGCTGATTGATGAATTCCGCAAGGATCAGGGTATTGATCTAAGCAAGGATCGGCAGGCATTGCAGCGCCTGAAGGAATCGGCTGAGAAGGCCAAGGTTGAACTCTCGAGCATGAGCGAGACTGAGATCAATCTGCCATTCATTACGGCTGATGCCAGTGGGCCGAAGCATCTGCAGATTAAGATCTCGCGTGCTAAGTTCGAACAGTTGACCGCTGATCTAACGGAGCGCATCAGAGGGCCATTTACGCAGGCACTACGTGACGCCGGGATTCAGGCTGGCCAACTTGATGAAGTTGTGCTTGTGGGTGGTTCGACACGTATGCCAATTGTGCAGGAGTTGGTGCGGAAGCTGAGCGGCAAGGAGCCTAATAAATCGGTTAACCCCGATGAGGTTGTGGCTGTTGGTGCTGCGATCCAAGCTGGCGTTCTGGGTGGTGACATTAAGGACGTTGTGTTGCTTGATGTCACCCCACTCTCGTTGGGTGTTGAGACGCTTGGTAGCGTGATGACTCGGTTGATCGATCGCAACACGACCATTCCGACCCGCAAGAGCGAAATCTTCTCGACGGCTGCCGATGGCCAGACGGCGGTGGATATTCATATCCTGCAGGGTGAGCGTGAGCTAGCCAGCGACAATATGACTCTAGGGCGTTTCCGCCTAGAGGGAATTCCATCTGCACCGCGTGGTGTGCCTCAGGTTGAGGTGACATTTGATATTGATGCAAACGGTATTCTGAATGTCTCGGCCAAGGATAAGGCGACAAGCAAGGAGCAGCGGATCACGATCACTGCCAGCACAAACCTGAACAAGGATGAGATTGATCGGATGGTGCGTGATGCGGAGGTGCATGCAGACGAAGACAAGCGTCGCCGTGAAGTGATCGAGCTAAAGAATCAGTCGGATAGCTTGGCCTACCAGGCCGAGAAGTCGTTGAGTGAACTAGGCGATCAGGTTGATGCTGACCAGCGTGCCAAAATGGAAACCCTGATTAAGGATCTGCGCGATGCCATTGCTCAGGAGAATGAAACCCAGATGAAGGCCCTTTCGACGGATTTACAGCAGGCCATGTACCAAACCTCGCAGAATGCTACTGCTAACGCAGGTGCAAATGGCGCAGCCAGCCCGAATGGTGCGGCGAAACCGCACGATGAGGGGGTTGTCGAAGGTGAATATACTGTCGATTAATAGTCCTGGGCATTTGGTAGTGTAATCTTGAGTGTAGGCGCGTGTAGCTGTATGTTTGTAGCAGCTTACGCGCCTACTGTTGTATAGCTTACGATCCATATGGCGTTTGTCATGTATCTGTCACATCATAATCTTCTCATGTTGCCGGATATGCTCTACACTAACTTCCCCGCAGAAGCGGAACATTCTTACGGTCTACAACGTCGTAGAGGTAGAGGGAGCTATGGGAACGACTGATACAGTTATTTTAGTAATAATTGGCTTCTGTACATTACTTGGGCTCTACTGGGGGCTTATTCGGCAAGTACTTGCGGTTGCCGGGCTCTTGGCGGGAATTACACTTGCAACGTTATACGAACGTGATGTGGCCACGATCTTTTCATCGGTGATCACCAACGATACGCTTGGCCGGGCGATCGCGTTTGTTCTAATTATGTTAATTGTGAGTGGTATTGCGAGTTTGATCGCCTCACTCTTGCGTAAACTGGTTGGTTTAATCTTCCTTGGGTGGGCTGATCATCTGATTGGTGGTGTACTTGGGTTGGTGCAAGGTGTATTAGTTTGCTCAATTCTGTTGATTATTGCAGCAGCAATGCCGAATGATATTTGGTCGCCACTGGTAAGTGAATCACAATTTGCACAGACAATCTTGCAAGGTAGTGGTGGAATATTATTCTCTATGTTGCCCGAATCGTTTCACCTTGCCAGCACGATAACATTTGGAATACCTTGATGATTATTTGTATCGAAATGACAACACAAGACACTCTTTACACAAATGTGTCAATCTGGTAGAATCAAGGAAATCAAGGAGGTTGATCTGGTAGCTGAATCAATTCACGAAGCCACAATGCTTGCCCGTTTGGCAGTTGCTGTTGCAGAAGATAAACAAGCCAACGACATTGTGATGTTGGATCTGCGGATGCTCAATACGGTGGCGGATTACTTTGTTGTTTGCTCTGGCGAAAGCGAGCGGCAGCTCAAGGCGATCATTACCGGAATCGACGATCGCATGCTCTCGGAGTTTGGGCGTGAGGCACGAATCGAGGGAACTGCCGATAGCGGTTGGG
>JANLSE010000344.1:0-9942 GCA_031362265.1 Roseiflexaceae bacterium | reverse complement strand
GTACCTAATTGGCTCTCATATTGGTTCTTGATGTACATAAATCGGTGTAAAGACTTTATTTGGGGTCTCACAAATATTCTGCGCGATATATTTGTGGAATATTTCACTACCGTGTGTTAGTTGTGAATACAACTAGGGCTTATGTAAAGGCTTATGTCTGCCAGCGCATGACCGACTCTGTTGAGAGCGCAGCGTCTACCGTAAAAATGACCTTGTGTATTCAAACTTGACAGACAGAAACACCTCAGAAATACGCTTCTGAGGTGTTTCTGCGACATAAGAAGCGATCACCGAGGGCAAGCATGACCCACGAACAGTTTACACCCTCTTTGTGATTTGTCAAGCACAAATGTTGCATTCCTCAAACCTCCTGTGGTAGGTTCGTTTCATTATCAGTTTACACAGGAGACCAGATCATACATGCCCCCAGAAATCAGTTCAGAAACCGCCGATACGCTCAATCCTAGTGCATCGGAGACAGAGCTCGATACCAAGGCAACAGATGACAATCCGAGTGATCCAACAACTCGAATTAACAATTTGATGTCCAACTGGCAAAAAGAGCAAGCAGAAACCAAGCGGCTACGCGAGCTGGTAACTGCCCAGATTACGGCTGAAGGTGCCTATAAGCAGCAAATTGCCGACCTCGAGACGAAGGCGAACGCTCCTGTCGATACCTCTGCTTTGACGGAACTTCAAGGTAAAGTGGCAGCTTTGGAGGCAGAGAAGCGGCAAATCAGCATGGAAAACACTCGGCTTACCTATCTTCGTGAAAATCCCGACTTGCTCCCCTACGCGGAGGTGCTTCCACTCACGGGTGATCGAAACGCACTTGAGGCGGCTGGGGCAGTTATTAAACAGGCAAGGGGGGATGAGGTAGCCCGACTACGTGGACACCTTACGACACCCACGGCAGGCGGATCAGTACCTCGGCGAAGTACCGGGCAAATGTCTCCGGCTGAGATAGAAACTTTTCTTAATTCGGCCAAAACCAATGCAGAGTTTGAGGAACGCCTGAAACAACTGCAGGGGGTCGAGTTCAAATAATAAGGACGGGAACGTTACATGGCTCCAGATATTCTTTCTGATGTTATCCAGACATCGGATCTCCCTTCCGCAATGCGGGTGATCTATAGCAATGAGCTCATGCGTACCGCGCAGAGCCAGGTTATCTTTGATCAGTTCGCAGAGCGCAAGAGCGACTTCACCGGAGGCAAGGGCACCACCGTAAACTGGACGGTGTTTCAGAACCTACCTCCGTCAATCAAGCCGCTGGTTGAGGATCAGGACGTTGGTGGCTTAGGTGTGTCGGACTTCCAAGTTCAGCTCACCATTCAGGAGTACGGTATGGCTATCGGTGTTACCGAGAAGCTGAACCTGACCGCCTGGTTTGGCCCAATCAGCTCGTTGATCCGCACAATGCTGGCTCCGCAGATGGCGCTTACTTTGGATCTCTTGGCACGCAATGCGCTTATCGACCCAGCAAAGGCGACCTATCGCCAGTTTGCCGGTAGTGTTGCGAACCGTGCTGCTTTGACTGTCTCTGGTGGCAAGCTCAGCCCAGACATTGCGAAGGCTGCGGCCTTTAATCTGTCCGTTCGGCGCATTCCCCCAATGGCCGATGGGTACGTGGCTTTGGTGCATCCTGCCCAGATCTACGACCTGCGTGGCGATGAGTTCTGGATCGACGTAAACAAGTACACACGGCCTGAAACCATCCTCAATGGTGAGGTTGGCAAGCTGCACGGTGTGCGGTTCGTTGAGGCTCAGAATGCACGTCTGCCGAACGCGGGCGCACGCACCGTTCAGAGCACACTCGCTGGTGATGTTATCACCAATCGGGACTATATCGTCGTGAGTTCGGCAACGGGCTTTGCGGTTGGCCAGGAAGTCACAATTCACCGTGACTCCAGCACGCCAGACGGTACGGACGCCACGGAAGAGCATGTTGTTATTCGGTCTATTGACGGTACACGGCTGTATCTGCGCTCGAAGCTGACCCTGGCACACCAGGCTGGCGACTACGTGACAGAAGGCGTTGATGTGTATCCGACCGCAATCATGGGCGCTGTTCCTGCACTAGGCCGTGGGGCCGTGTTGGAGCCGGAAATTCGGGTGGCATTGCCAACTGATAAACTCCGCCGACAAAGCCATGTGGGTTGGTATTCGCTGATGGGTTACGGAATCATTCGGGATTGGGCGGTTGAGGTTGTGGAAACAGCTTCGGGTGCTACGGTCTCGCCTGCTTTCGCTTGGTAATATTCGTAGGGCAAGGGCAGCATTGTCTGCCCTTATCCCACTAAGGAGAGAGAAACATGCCAGTGGTTATGGGCGATGCCATGACCTACGAGGCCACCAACATGACGGATTATCTTGCCGGCCTCCGCACCGATGCGGATGTTGCGGCAAGTCCGACATTATCGAATAGCGAAGTCCTTACCTACATTCGGGCTGAGGCACTCAAGCTAGGTGGCAGCGCAGTCAACTATGAGACATTGGGCGACGACTCAAACGGCGCTCGTGTGTATCGGCTGGGAACGCTGATTTTGCTGCAAGACATTAGTACGCAGCTGGCAGCGTTGGTTACCGCAAGTTCGATCCGGAAGATTCCAGGTGCGGCTTACGCCTACTCCTGCAATCCACACCTACGCGGGTAGGACAATCGACAGAAGGGACAACGAGGGAGGGGAGGAATCCCTTCCCTCTGTTGATAAAAGAGGGAATACATGTTTAACGTATACGGTTGGGACAGCGGCTCTCCTTCCTATGACATCACGTTTTTTGATATGGTGCGCGGATCGAGTACCGTTGTTTCTGCGGGAATGACCGGCGTTCGTGCTGGGTACGATAGTGATGATGCCGTAGCAGGATTGCTTCTGGTTACACCGAATGAATCATTCGGCCAGAAACACCCGTATGCGTTTCCGATTAACAATCCGCCAAGCCTTGCTACTATCCGCTGGATGGTACGGGAAGCCTTAAACGATACTGAGAGCACCACAGGTATTGATGTGCTCTATCCTACTTCTCCAAAGTTTCCTGATAATGAGATCAATGTCAATATTCGGGAAGCCATCGGCATGATCAATCGCTATGTGCGCCGCCCTACTATTTTGGAGACAACCTCGAATACGCTCAACCGCAAGATGCTTGAGAGTTTTCACGATGTTGCTGCGGTGTCTTTCTATGATGTTAACCGAGAAGTATGGCAAGAAATACCCAAATATTCCAGGCGCACCCGCACAAACACAAACGTTGATCGGTATTGGGAAATAAGTGCTGGAGGGCTACGTCTCGTTGGAAGCTTTTCTGAAGGCATCAAGCTCCAGATTGAGGGCGAAACATCGTACCCTGTTCCACTGCGAGACACTGATACGCTCGATATCGATCCACAAGACTATGATGTGCTTACATTGTACGCACAGGGAAAATGCATGCTTCGTGTTGCTGCACAGTCTGCCCAGCTCGACCGCTGGAAGGAAGAAGGCAAGCGAAACGACAATCCAATTACTCCTATCGCCAAGATGATGCTGACCGAGGCTGAGGAACGTATTGCTAATCGACGTGGGCCACGCGCAGTACGGAGGTTTCGCTCATGAATAGTTATGCGATCCTCGCCTATTGGGAAACGACCTTTAAGGACGTGTTTGCGACCGATACTACGGACGATCTCAAGATGAAGATTATCCGCAAAGCGCCGTTACAGGACGATCCTACTAGGCAAGCTCCATACATTGTGCTGGGCTTTGATCAGACGAGAGATGCCAAGGGAATCATCATTCCTGATGAGCCGATTGAGATTGGCGGTAGTGCTTGGTGGAAGATTCACCTGGAATTACGTGCTGCGCCAAAAGTGCAAACAACGAGAGACAAGGCCTATTATTTGGTGGATCTTCTGACCTACCGCATTGTGCATACGTTACGTAGTTACGGCATGGTAGCAGGGGACGCAAATGGGGCCATTATGCTCCAAAACCGTGATTGGAATTTTATTACGGAGCTGAGCCCGAAGGTCTACGGTGGGGAGTCGGAATGGTTATCGTATGTCGATATTCGGTTCTTCCAGCGGGTGCGCGAGACCGGGCCGTATCCGTATCTACCATATCCTGATGAACTCGAGATGCCCAGCACGTAGTTGTGAATACAACTAAGGAATATCGATGCCAAAGTTTGACTATCAAGAAAAAGACCAAATGGACACAGGGAAGATCATCGAGCGATTCTTTCCGATCTCTGAAACCCCTCCTGTTGAAATAGTTGAGGACGGAATCACCTTCAAGCGGATCTACCAGGTTCCCGTTATTCACTACTTCGGGGATGGCTTTAACACGACAGCGAGTGCTGACAGTATCACCAAGTGGCAACGCGAGAACATGCGGAGAGACTAAATGGCAGGAAAGTATAAATACACCCTCGATGTTGGCTCTGAGTTCCGCGAAGTCATTGCATGGTCAAGCGGAGAAGATCGGGTTGATCTTACGGGTTATACCGCAAAGATGCAGATTCGTGATAACTATGGGGGCTCTTTACTAATCGAGCTCTCAACCACAAACGGGCGCATCCTGCTCGAAGAGGATACGGTACTCAATGCCGAAACAGAGCTGCAAGACGCTACTGGAGTTATTACCTTGATTATTCCTTCCGCCATATCGACCGCAGGCATTCCTACCTACCTTCAAGCTGGTGTGTACGACCTAGAACTTATTGATGCTGGTGGAGAAGTACATCGGGTTCTCCAAGGCGCTATGGTGTTTAACCAGAACGTGACGGTATAAATGGCAGAATTTACAGTTACCGTTGTTGAAGGTGCGGTTACCGTCCTCTCAGCAGGAGCCCAAGGGCCAGCAGGACGATCTGGCACTCGGGTCTATGCCGGAGAAACCGTACCAAGCGATAGCTTAGGTACAGACGGTGATGTGTATATCAATAGTGCGACTTCTACGATCTACACCAAAGCATCGGGTACATGGGGCGCAGGCTCTGCCGCATTCCGTACACTGCTTGCGGGCGAAGGGGCTCCCGATAACGCGAATGGGCATGATGGCGATGTCTATATCGATAGTGAAAATAGTGAATATTATGTCAAGTATACGGGAGATTGGGGCGATAGCATTTCGCTTATTGGAGCTACTGGCCCTCAAGGCGACTCTGGCCCCCAAGGAGTTGTAGGGCCGCAAGGCGATACGGGCGACACTGGCCCCCAAGGTATTCAAGGCCCAACAGGAGCTACAGGTGCAGCGGGAACGGACGGCAAGACCGTTCGTAATGGTACAGGGGCGCCTAGTAGCGGTTTAGGGGCTGATGGCGATTTCTATATTGACACTGTGGGGCATCTTGTTTATGGTCCGAAAACAGCAGGAGCTTGGGGATCAGGTGTTTCGCTCGTTGGACCTACCGGATCGACAGGATCAACCGGGGCAGCAGGAGCCGATGGTACTGACGGTACGGACGGAGCGGATGGGACACCTGGCGCACCTGGCGCGGATGGGGCTGATGGCGCGGATGGGGCTGATGGTAAATCGGTACTTAATGGATCAGGTGCTCCTGCGCCCGAAATCGGTACTGATGGTGAGTTCTATATTGATGTTGATGTTTCTCGGCTGTACGGCCCGAAGACTGCTGGTGATTGGGGCTCTGGCGTTTCTCTCATAGGGGCTGATGGCGCTGATGGCGCTGATGGCGCAGATGGATCACCGGGCGCTGATGGTGTAGACGGGGCACCGGGCGCCGATGGTGCAGCTGGGGCTGCTGGTGCCGATGGTGCTCCTGGTGAAGCTGGTAAGACGATTCTTAATGGTTCTGGGGCTCCTGGGGGCGGTTTAGGAGTTGATGGCGATTTCTACCTAGATACAACAGACTTTGTACTCTATGGCCCGAAGGCTTTAGGAACATGGGGCGCTGGGGAGCCTCTTCACGCAGATCTTACTACGGAAGCTGATGCCCGATCTGCTGCCGATACGACCCTACAATCGAATATCGATAGTGAGGCTGATGCCCGATCTGCTGCCGATACGACCTTACAATCGAACATCGATAGTGAGGCCTCAACTCGATCGTCAGCGGATACGACGTTACAATCGAACATTACATCGGAAGCAAGCGCAAGATCATCAGCAGATTCAACCGAAGCTACGGCACGCGCTTCAGCAGATACGACGTTACAATCGAACATTACTTCAGAAGCGTCTACTCGGGCATCTGCGGATACAACCTTACAATCGAACATTGATCTGAAAGCGCCGCTGGCTTCTCCAGCGCTTACTGGCACACCTACTGCTCCAACAGCGAGCGGTGTAACAAACAATACCCAGATTGCAACAACCGCATTCGTAGCTGCAGCAATAGCGGCGCTTATCAATGCAAGCCCAGGAGCCCTCGATACCTTAAAAGAGCTTGCTGACGCAATTGGCGATGATGCTAATTTCGCAGCTACGATGACTGCGGCTCTTGCGACGAAGCTGACCAATAGCTCGAACCTTTCTGATCTCACGAATGCAGGAACGGCTCGCACGAATCTTGGCTTAGGCGCTTTAGCCGTATTAAGCACGGTTACGGCTTCGCTTATTAGTGATGCCAGTGCTAACGGTAGAAGTCTTATTACTGCTGCCGATTATGCCGCAATGAAGGGACTTTTGTCGCTGGTCATAGGCACTAACGTTCAAGCATGGAGTGCTATTCTTGATACATTGGCGGGAATGGGTAGCACTCGCGCTGGGCTTCTTGCCGCACTACCTACGTATATTCAAACGATATTAGACGACACGGATGCCGCTACCGTGCGTGCAACACTCGTGCTGGGAACAGCAGCGACAGTAAACACCGGAACTGGCTCTAGTAATGTACCAACAATAACGCAAGCTGATGCCCGTTACGCGGCTATCACGCATGCCACATCGCATGCTACGGGCGGAAGTGATCCGATTACTGAGCAAGTACAAGATATCATTGGTGCTTTTTTAACAGCGGCGGCAAAGAGTTTTTATTCCCTCACGTATGACGATTCCGCAAACACCATGATACTCGACCAGCGGGATCTCTGGTATGGAATGGAGTGGCGAGAGCACTTTTGTGGAGCAACCGGCACTTGGACGGGTACGGCAAGCGGCACAGGAGCCACAAATAGCTTAACGACATCTACGGATCAAAGTCATCCAGGAACGATGACCTGCATCACCGGAACAGATACGACAGGTGTTGCTGCTCTTTCGATCAACTCATCAACCCTGGTTACAATGGGGTTCGGCACAGGAACATGGCTTGCTCAAATTGTCGCCAGAATACCAACACTTTCTGATGGTACAAATACATTCAGAGTGGCCATTGGGTTCAAGGATGAACGGGCAGGGGCGGGTACTGATTGTATTATGATAACCTATTCCAGTGGAGAAAACAGCGGAAAGTTTAGTGCCGAGTGTCGATCGAACGGCACCTCAACAACCTCTGACCTTGCAGTAACCGTTGCGGGAAACACTTGGTATCACTTCGAAATTCTGGTAAACTCTGGCGGAACAAGTGTAACTTTCAATGTGTATGATGATAGTGTGCCTCACTCCCTGTTAGGCACCGCAACCATCACGACAAACATACCGAATACGTCGGCGCGCTTGTCGAGCCCTTGGATTGGTATTGAGAAATCTGCAGGAACCACCTCGCGCACATTACAAGTAGATGCTACTCGGTATAACTATGTGAGGACCTAAAGTCTGCTAAATTCGCAAAGCATTGCCCCCCTTTTTTACTATGGTAGATAAGGAGGGGCAATGTTGCGATTTGTTACAAAATATACCCCGAATGTGTTGTCTATTCACGACCCACTCACGAACCAGGGTATGCGCGTGGTGAATCATGCGATGGCGCTTTCCCATGTTGGCGCCTGTAATGCGGGATGGGTGCAGTACGAAAATATCCACAAAGACCGAAAACTGGACTACGATGTGCTTTTTGTGCAGCAATCGGCATTACTACCGTTACAAGAGCTGATCACAAATACGACCAAGATTGTCATTGTCGATCTTGATGGAGCAGCATTACCCTCCGCGCTTATTCCACATATTCACGGATATACCGCAGAGCATGTGCGGCAGCTGGTGTATGCCTCAGCATTACGAAAGCCGTTGACTATTCTTGATACCTTTCTGGATGTTCCAAGCTGGCCGGTTACGGTCAATCAGCATAGATCACGGTTTGGCATACCTCCAGGAGCTATTCATGCCGAAGAATACCAGGAAGTTTCTGAACTTATTCAGGAAATAGCAAGGGCAATCCCTGACATTCCGTTCTTCCTTCCTGTTGAAGTATCTGCCTTTCTCCCAAAAAGTATCGAGGCCGAATACTACGATCCACCAACATCAACCTACGAACGCTGGGATATCTATCGACAGATAACCATAGGGCTCCTGCCTGGTTCTAGTACGACACAGAAAACGATGTTACCCATATTGGAATGCGGTGCTTCGCGTATTCCTATGATAGCCTCGCAGTTGTATTCACAACTACTGTCCAGCCCGACACTTGGATCTATTGCGCATACAAGTGAGAAATGGATATATGAAGCCCAGCGTCTTAGTCAACAGGAGGGACTTCGTACCCAAAGGGGCAGCTCCTTTTATGAAAAGATAGTAGCAAGGCGTAGCCTCCTTCGTGGTTCGTTCTATGTTAAAGAGGCTTTTTCTACGCTGTACAAACAAATCATTGGTTCTTTTTTGAAAACTGAGGCTGCATGAAATTCTCAATGAACCCCTTTGGTGGAATGAGCGCTAATCATCGCGATACCTATCCTCGCATTCTTGGGGTCTTTACCGACTTCTCTGCATCAAGCTATTACCGTATTCAAGTGGTAATGGAAGCGCTCCATCGGCTGGGATATCCTACGGGCTGGGCACATATCGACTCTATTCCTGATGCCATTGTGCAAATGTACGATATGGTCATTACCAGTCGTACTGGTAATGGTGATCCTGAAGCCATACGTCAAGGGTTTGGCTCTATTCAGCAGACCAAGAATGACAAAGGCAGGAACGTAAAGCTCATCTTCGACTATGACGATGATGTGCTCCATGTCCCTGATCATAACCCAGGAAAGCCCATTAACACTGATGGCATTCTCGTAGCTATGGAATTAGCTGATGCCCTTACCTGCACCAATGAAACCTTAGCAGCGGTATTACGGCAGCACAACAAGCATGTGCATGTCATTCCAAACATGGTATTACCGGATCATTGGCCTGCGCGTGATCATGCCGATGATGGGGAGGCCCTTGTCATTGGGTTGGTTGGATCCGAAACACATATTGAAGATTGGCGGATTGTGGCTGAACCTCTTCATCGGATTAAGGAAGAGTATGGAAGCACTATTGATATCATGACCGGGGGATTTTTACCGCCTTACCTTGAGGATATCTGTACCATTCATGTTCCGTGGGGACCGATCGACGCCTATCCGCATATGGTGAATTGTATTGATATTGGCCTTTGTCCTCTTGTCGATGATGATTTCAATCGGAGTAAAAGCCCAATCAAAGCGTATGAGTATGCCCAAGCGGATGCGGCAGTTATTGGAAGCCCTACACAGTACCGAACGACGCTTCAAGGTCGAGGCATGATTGCGAAGACCGCAGATGATTGGTACTTCGCGCTCAAACGATATATTGATGATCCGAGTGCCCGACAAGAACATGCAAAGAAGCTCAAGCAGTATGTAACCAAGAATATCCATGCGGTAGAGGGCATGAAAACGAAGTACCAGAACATTTATCCTAAAATGTTTATGGAATAATTGCATTCCTCGGTACTCCTTCGGTATGGTATGCAGGTCGTAACGCTATTCGCATGCCACACTCCTAAAGGAGTTTTCCTGATATGGGTCTTTCTAGTCTAAAGTCTGCTGTTGGTATCGGTTTGCAGAGTGCTCGTGGGGCGCCCGCAGCCGAAGCCAATATGCAC
>JANLSE010000031.1:0-5155 GCA_031362265.1 Roseiflexaceae bacterium | reverse complement strand
GGCGAGATCATCACAACCATTGTGACAGAGCCAATCCGTGTTTTTGGGATTATTACGACGACGCCTAAGTTGACATACCTGGCGCTCATGTTGCTTCCATTACTTTTCCTGCCGCTTCTTGCGCCAGATGCTGCATTGCCCGCACTGCCAATTTTGGCCATGAATGTGCTTACCAACCGGCCGTTTCAATACACTGTTCGTGAACAATACCAAACACTGGTTATTCCTGGCTTGATCATTGCTGCAATTATTGGTGCTGGGCGTCTCTGGCGCTGGTGGGAGTGTATGA
This sequence comes from Roseiflexaceae bacterium, assembly GCA_031362265.1. GTDB lineage: Bacteria > Chloroflexota > Chloroflexia > Chloroflexales > Roseiflexaceae > JANLSE01. The sequence goes on along the minus strand of JANLSE010000031.1, from coordinate 4,866 downwards.
GTGAGCAATCGGGAACGAACCAAACCAGAGTTGCACGACTGTTTGTTGTTCTTCGTCAACGTCTCAATGGTTCATTGTTCAAGCATCCATTGCTGGCAATTGTATCGATCATGCTGCTTGCCACGATTGTAACGAACGTTGCATATCGAAACCCGGTAGCGACAACGCTGCTTTATCGTGACAATCCAGCGCGGATTGCGGCAATGCGTGAGCTTGCGGCTATGATTCCTGCCGATGCACCATTGGCGGCTACATCGTTTCTGGCACCAAACATGATGCCACGCCGCCAGATTTATTACTTCCCAAACTCACCCTCATTCCCGCCACTTGAGCGTGCGGAGTATGTTTTTATTGATACACGCGCCGCAGCACTGGATACCGATCTTGGGCGTGCGGCCATGGCGAAGGTGAGCAATACCACACAATGGCAGTTACTTGCCGCGAAACAGGATCTCATGCTATTCAGGCGTGTTGGTTTATGACCAGAGACGCAGGAGTTTGAAAATGCGAAAACAAACAATCATCTGAATATACGAATAACCAACGTTTAGTTTTCTAGTACCTAATTTCAGTTCATTGTGATGTGCTATGACATCCTCATCAAACAACCATACATTCTCTCGGCCGATCTTCTTGCCACTTGGTTGGCTTTTTGTGATCGTGGTGTCTGTTGGATTACGTATCTGGATGTGGTCGTTTCAGGCACAGAGCGGTGCTGTGCAGCCGGGCGATCCAGAAGAATATTATCGGGCTGCGCTGCATATCTTGCAGGGCGGTTATTACGATATTGGTAAATGGCTGCGGCCACCACTCTATCCTGGTTTCCTTGCGCTCTGTTTTGCTATTTTCGGGGTTGATCTGCCGCGTGCCTTATTTGCGCAAGCCATTCTCGCTGGTATTTCCGTTGCTGCGTTTGGCTGGTTGGCGTTTCGCCTCTTTCGTAGTGAGATGGTTGCATTAGTGGCGGGATTGGTGGCCGCATGTTATATACCCTTCGCAAGCTTCGGCAGTGTGCTTTTCGCCGAAAGTCAATTTGTTGTGCTGATCGTTTTGGGACTTGGAGCACTTGATCGGGCGATTGAGCGTGATTCTCCTGGGTCAGCGATATGGGTTGGCATGCTGTTTGCCGCAGCCGCATTAACTCGTGCGGTAGCATTAGGCTTTCTGCCGATTGTTGCCCTATTCATCCTTATGGCTAACATTACACGGCCGTTTTACTGGCGTGCATTACGCTTAGGCGCAGTGATGTGGATGTTGGTGGGCGTGGCACTCCTGATCGGGCCATGGGCTGTGCGCAATTATGCAGTACACCAACGCTTGATTCTTAGCGATACCAATGGTGGTATTAGCATGTGGTATGGGGTTGTGCGCAGCGATTTAGAGCAACAGGCGGGTGAAACTCAGTTACGGGCAGTGGCAAACCCGGCAGATCGCCAGACGCTGGCATTGCGCTGGACACTCGAGCGTATTCAGCAAGATCCACTCGATTTTGCCGGGCGCATGCGCTTCAAAATTGTTTCACTCTATTTGCTGCAGACCCGTAACTTTGCGGTTGGCGATGTTATCACAATCGATCCCCGCGATCAGCTCATTGTGATGGGCGCTGGCGAACATCCATTGCGCTTGTCGATCGTGGCGGATCTTCAGTATATTGGCATTTTGCTGGCCGCGATCGCAGGAATATGTTACGCACCCGATCGCCGCCGGATTCTTCCACTGGTGGCATGGGTATTATTTGTAACCTTTACATCAGCAATAACCATTGGCCATCCACGCTTACGGTTGCCGATCCTAGCTGCACTGATACCCTGTGCCGCATTTGCGTTGACCCTCTTGCGCCACCCGCCGCGTATCAGCCGCACTTGGCTCACAGCAATGTTAGTTGGTTGGTTGCTGGTTGGTGCGCTGATTTTCAGTACCCGTTATGGAACCTGGATACGTACCTGGGGTGATCTCCAGCAGGCGAGCACTGCCCTTGCCAATGATCAACTCGATCGTGCAGAACCGCTGCTCGCACATGCGCGTAGTACCGATCCAACCAATGCACTGCGCGTTATTGATCTTGCCGATCTAGCATTTCTGCGTGGAAGGAATCTTCAGGCGCTCGATTTGTATGGCGAGGCACTCAAACTAGAGGATCGTAATCTGTATGCGCATGCCATGCGCGAACGGATTGCAGCACTATTGAAGATGCCTGAGATTGCGCGCACAGAACAGGTGGCGTTAGTAGATTATGGGCGTGATAATAATGAAGTCTATCAGTGGGCATGGTCTGCATTCGATGATCCGCTTGCCCAGACGGTCGTTCCTGGTGATCCAATGGTGCTTGGGCAATATGTTGGGTTTGCCCCTGCTACTCCCGATCTGCCTGCTGGGCGCTGGACATTGGATGAGGCGCGTGTGCGCTTGGCGGATGGGTGTGGTGTCGTGTTTGCACGAGTGAGAGGGCCAATGGGCCGGCGAGTCCAGATTGATGTAGAAGGGCGTGCCCTGCCGCAGGAAGTTGTTCTGATTGGTGGTGAGCAAACTGTGCGACTTGTGGTACCTTGTAGTGGGAGTATTGCGCCAACGCTCGAGCCAACCGCACGCGCAACGCTCCAAGCTGATCCGCTTGCGCGACGAGTCACCACGATAGTTCATTTTCGCAGCCCAACAGGAGTACTTTACCTGGAAGAGGCTCCTTGGTATGTTGGTGTAGCGGTATTAGAAGTTGGTTTTGAGCAGAGCAAGTAGGGTTCAGGTATGGCATCCGATCTCGAACAGGCAATTGAGCCATGGCTCCAGCATATGACATGGCGGCGCGACTATGCGACTTGGCGCGAGCGGCGCATCAACCAAGAGCAGTATCAGGGCGAACGCCTGGATCAGCTTGAGCGTGTGGCCGGGTCACTCAATGGACTGCGGCTACTTGATCTTGGTGCTGGCATGGGCGGTTTTGCCGTTGCAGCAGCCTTGCGAGGCGCGCAGGTTACCGTGAGTGAATATAATCCGGCGTATTGTGAAATTGTACGCCTACGTGCCGCGCGCCATAGCTTGCCAATTCCGATCTTTAATGCTGCCGGAGAGCAATTGCCATTCCCAGATACCAGCTTTGATACGGTGGTCTGTTGGGATGTGATTGAGCATGTGCAGGATCCCAAGCGTGTGCTTGCTGAGGTGGCGCGGGTGTTGTGCCCTGGTGGAACCGCTCTAATCACGGTGATTAATCGGCGCGCATGGGTTGATCCGCATTATCACATTCGCGGCCTCAATTGGCTACCGCGCCCACTCGCCGAGGCGATTATTGCACGGCGCGGACGTAGTAAGGCTGGCACATCATTTCAGGATATGCAACGCCTCAGTGAAATGCACTATTTTGGCTATCATGAGTTCTGTAGATTGGCTGCGGAGTATGGGTTTCAGGTACGCGATTTACGTGAGGATCTGCTGCGATCCGGAAAACTCACAAGCCCCAAACGCACGCGCCGCGCTATTCGCAATACCCTACGTTTACTCGGCCTTGAGGCTGCTGCGTACCGCCTACAGCGCGACTTCTATGTAGGCATGTTTGAGCTGGGGATGGAAAAGAACGCAGCAATGAAGCCGGGTGCCCTCTGGGCGAAGCAATGAAGCCGGGTACTCTCTGGGTGTAGCGTTGGCGATCCGCCCCTCTGAGTCTGGCACCCTGCTTGGCCCAGAGGGCACCCCGCTTCAATGCTCCAATGTTCCAACGCTTGTTACGCCATTCCCTCCAACTCGGTCAACAGTGTATCGAATGTGTCCATGGCGGCCTGGATCGGGGCTGGGCTTGCCATATCGACACCAGCCGTACGCAGCAGGTCGATCGATGATTTCGAGGAGCCGCTGCGAAGGAATTGCAGGTAGCGATCCACAACAGGTTGCCCCTCACCAAGCAGTTGCTTGCTGAGTGCGAGTGCCGCGGATAACCCGGTAGCGTATTGGTAGACATAGAAATTGTAGTAGAAATGTGGAATACGGCCCCACTCCAAGGCGATCTCATCGTCGAGGGTGACCTCTGGGCCGTGGTAACGTGCCACAAGATCATAGTATGGTTTGCTAAGGCTATCTGCGGTCAGTGGTTCGCCTGCCTCAACCCGGCGATGCATATCGAGCTCAAATTCGGCAAACATGGTCTGCCGGAAGAGAGTTGTGCGAATATCTTCAAGCTGTTGCACAACCAGATATTTACGCAACACCGGATCGTCACGTGTTTTCAGCAAATAATCGGTCAGTAGTGCTTCATTCAACGTTGAAGCTACTTCGGCCACAAAGATTGTATAGTTTCCATACACAAAGGGCTGTGTACGGCGTGTGAAGTAGGAATGCATGGAGTGGCCAAGCTCATGCGCGAGCGTAAACACATCACGCAGCCGATCCTGGTAATTCAGGAGAATGAATGGTGCGGTTGTATATGCACCATCGCTATATGCGCCATTTCGTTTGCCCTGGTTCTCATACACGTCGATCCAGCGGCTAGTAAAACTCTGGTTAATCGCAGCCCCATATTCGGCTCCCAACGGGCGAAAGGCCTCTGCAACGATACGGCTGCCCTCGGCATATGGCACTTCGACATCAGCGCTGGGTGCAAGGGTGACATACAGATCATAGATATGCAACTTATCGAGGCCCATCAGCCTTCGCCGTACTTGCATGTAACGATGGAGGCGCGGCAAATTGGCATTGACCGTTGAAATCAGATTATGGTAAACATCAATCGGAATATCATTGGGTTGCAGGGCTGCTTCGAGTGCGGATCCATACCCACGTAGGCGTGCACTCAATGTGTGGCTGCGGATCTCAGCCGCGAGCGTTGTACCAATCTGTGGATCCAAGAGCTTCGCAGCAGTAGGGCAAGTATAGGTCCCT
>JANLSE010000328.1:0-3603 GCA_031362265.1 Roseiflexaceae bacterium | reverse complement strand
CCATGCGTGGGTACAGGGTGTCGTTTACCAGGGTGCTCTTGCCGGAGCCAGAAACCCCAGTGACAATCGTGAGTGTGCCAAGCGGGATGCTGACCTCGACATGTTTCAGGTTATTGGCGCGTGCGCCACGAATCACAAGAGTGCGGCCATTACCAGTACGGCGGCGACGCGGGATCGGGATCCGGCGCTTCCCACTGAGGAATTGCCCGGTGATCGAGCGTGGTGTTGCCATAATCGTACTGATCGGGCCGCTCGCAATCAGTTCACCACCATGTTGCCCGGCACCAGGGCCAATATCGATAATCCAATCTGCTGCGCGAATGGTCTCTTCGTCGTGCTCAACGATCAGAACCGTGTTGCCCATGTCGCGTAGGCGCTCAATTGTGGTGAGTAAGCGTGCATGATCGCGTGGATGTAATCCGATACTTGGTTCATCGAGAATATAAAGCACGCCACTTAGCCCTGCACCGATCTGCGTTGCGAGCCGAATACGCTGCGCCTCACCCCCAGAAAGCGTCATTGCCGATCGGTCGAGGGTCAGGTAGCTGAGGCCAACCTCAACAAGGAAACTCAGGCGTGCACGAATCTCCTTCAGTATCGGCGCTGCGATCGTGTGCTCGCGGGCTGTCAATCGGGGTGTGGAGGCTTGTGTGTCGCCTGACTCTTGGTTCTTGGTGGCTTGTACTTCGGCAACCCAACGTAAGACATCGGCTACTGGCTGTGCTGCAACCTGGCCAATATGGTAACCAGCGACACTGACGGCTAAAATCTCAGGGCGTAAGCGTGCACCACCACAGGCCGGGCAGGTACGTGGAGTGAGGTAGGGTTCAATCTGGCTGCGCTCATTCTCATCCTTGGCTTCACTCAGGCGGCGGCGTAGGCTGGCAATCACACCATCGAAGGGTGCCTGTATGCTTTTCTCCTCACCACGTTGATGGTAACGTAATGGCACGACATCACCATTTGAGCCGTATAGAATTGTTGCCAATGCGGTAGCAGGGAGATCACGCACTGGAGTCTGTAAGCTAATCTCGAGATGGGCAGCCAATGAAGCTAATACCTCATCGAAGTAACGCTGTTGTATGCGGCTAGCTGCTGCCCATGGCGCAATTGCCCCTGCGGCAAGCGAGAGCGATGAATCGGGAATCACAAGCTCAGGGTCAAATTCTGGTACACTGCCAAGCCCGTCGCATGTCGGGCAGGCACCGCTTGGGCTGTTGAACGAAAAATCGCGTGGCTCAAGGGTATTCAAATTAACTGGCCCATGTACTGGGCAGGCATACTGCTGCGAGAATAGTAATTGTGCGCCATCGACAATCTGCACAATCAGCGCGCCCTGCCCGACTTTGAGGGCTGTTGCAACCGAATCAGCGATACGAATGCGATCCGGATGATCTTGAATAGTAGATGCTGAGTTTGGCGCACTCTGAGCTTTTTGCCCCTTATCATCGACCTTGAGTGCCTTGACAACCACCCGATCAACAACGACTTCGATCGTATGCGGGCGATACTTATCGAGCTTAATTTCATCATCAAGATCCTGAACTTCGCCATTGATACGCACACGAACGAACCCAGCCTTGCGCGCCTCATCCAGTGTCTTCTGATGCTCGCCTTTGCGCTCGCGGGCAATCGGGCCAAGGATGAGAATTCGTGAGCCATCCGGAAGCCCTAGAATGGCATCGACAATCTGCTGCGCACTCTGGCGCTCAAGTGGGCGGCCACATTGCGGGCAGTGCGGGCGGCCAACACGCGCAAACAGTAAGCGCAAGTAATCGTAAATCTCTGTGATTGTGCCAACCGTCGAGCGTGGGTTGCGGCTGACGCCCTTCTGATCAATCGCGATTGCGGGTGAAAGCCCATCGATCGAGTCGACATCCGGTTTATCGAGTTGGCCCAGAAATTGGCGTGCATATGCCGAGAGTGATTCAACATAGCGGCGCTGGCCCTCGGCAAATATGGTGTCGAATGCCAGGGTAGATTTTCCCGAACCAGATAAACCGGTGATCACCACAAGCCGATCACGTGGGATGGTTACATCAATATTTTTGAGGTTATGTTGGCGTGCACCCCGCACAATGATCTGGCCGCTCGACATGTCCATATTCCTTGATAATAGCCTTGATAATAGCCCTAGTATATAACGCTCGCAGATCTTGGATGCTACCACATCCAGGTGGGATACCGCAACTGGTTGCCGAATGTGCCGAATTGCCCACTTGCTAAAACGACACAGGTGTGCTATAATAATGTAACTGCTCTTGCGGCCCCAGGGCTGTGGTGGCTGAACACGGGAAGAGACGAGTAGTATCTAAAGCACGAGTATATAACCCCGGCGCGCAGCCAGCCCACGCGGGCCGGAAGGAGGCAGATCATGGCATCCCCCGAGAAACGAACCTCACAACAGGTCGATCGCACCGTAACGCGCACATATCGTGCAGCAGTGCGGCTTGGCGAAGATTTCATCACATTGGAAGAGACAGTCAGCCTCCCGATCGATGCATCGGATGAGGAAGTTGCGCAAGCCGTTGATCTCGGCTGGCGTATTTACCGCGCCCAGCGTGCGGCCGTCGAAGAGCAGGTGGCCAGTGTACGCGAGACGGGTGCCCACACTACGCCGATCACGATTAAGGATCCAGATTCGCCAGCCAGCGATAAGCAACGTAACTATATTGCCGCACTCCAGGATGAATTGGCCTGGTCGAGCGAGCAGATCGGTACCTACGCTCATGAGCAGCAGATCGATTTAGTCACGATGACAAAAGGGCAGGCCAGTAGTTTTATCGATGGGCTGAAGAAACTCGCTGAGGTACGTGTAGACTATGAGCCAGCACGTCAGGATGCCCAGCCCGTGGCAGCTCCGGCTGCCGCACGTGGGACACGCCCAGGCGATACAAACCCTGCCGCCGATAAACAGATTCAGGCATTAGAGCGAATTGCGCAGCAGAAGGGCCTCGATCTGGATATGGAGACGCGCCGCCGCTATGGCATCGCAGCCCATGGGTTACTGTTTGGCCAAGCAAGTGAATTGCTCTCAGAATGGCAACGTCGCCCGTAACCTTTTCTTAATTTGTGCGGTAGATATTCTGAAGCCAGAGCCGTGGCTGGCCCGAACAATGCAACAGTACATTATTGAAAGGGGCATTCTCATGCAGGTTCGTGGCACAGTCAACAAAGTGGAATTGATCGGGTGGTTGGGTGAGACGCCAGAGCAGCGGATCTTTTCGTCGGGAGCGAAAGTATGCAGCTTCACTCTTGCAACCAAGCGCTACCTAGCGCGTAATGCAGACGGCGAGCGTCCAGTAGAAACCGATTGGACGACAATCGAAGCCTGGGAGCGGCTCGCGGAGCGGTGTGGTAGTTCTCTTCATAAGGGCAGCCGAGTACGGGTAAGCGGCAGCCTGCACACTCGCTCATGGGAAGATAAAGAATCTGGTACGCGCCGCTACCGCACTGTGGTGCGCGCCGATGCAGTACTCTTTCTCGATACACGGCCAGATGACAGCACTGATGATAGCGCTGACGAAGTGGTTGAGGTGGTCGAGGAAGTCGAAGAACTGCCAATGTAAGAACCTCAGGGGTCAGGGGTCAGGGATCGCGGAC
>JANLSE010000297.1:0-9689 GCA_031362265.1 Roseiflexaceae bacterium | reverse complement strand
GGTGAGCTGGATTTCGTGCGCGCTGCAAAGCTGGCCGCAAGTGCCGCGCATGCCGCGCCAGAGCGCCTACTGTTTGCTGCTGGAGCTACGTTCTTGGCGCGCTATCAGGTTGGCGGTCGCCAGAGCGTTTACCTCTCACCGGAGGGCTTTAGTGCATTTATTCGTACTGGCGGTAATGTGCCGTTGTATGGCGCTGCAAGTGCCGCACTTCACACAAGCTATTCACAACTAAGTGCTGCTCGTGTGCTAGATATTGGCGTTGGCGATGGGTTAGCATTGCTCCCGGCACTAGCCGACACCCTTGCCCATATCGATATTATCGAGCCTTCGGCCGCGTTACTGGAACAGACAAGTGCACAACTCCAGGAGCGTGGCGTGTCTCACCGTACATTCAACAACACACTACAGGATTTCGCAGCCAGCACCAGTGAGCACTGGGATATGATTCAGGCAACCTTCAGCCTGCAATCGATCGCGCCCAATGAGCGAGCACCAATGCTCCAATGGATGCGCGCACATGGTCAACGGGTGTTAATTGCGGAATTTGATGTGCCGAACTTCTCTGGTATGTATGCACCAGATCACGCCCAGTATGTGACTGAGCGCTTTGAACATGGACTAACCGAGTATAAACACGATGGTGGGCTGGTTGCACAAGGATTCTTAATGCCTGTGATGTTTGGCTATTTCGATCGGACAGCCGCGCGTACGAATTATGAACACCCAATCAGTGAGTGGGTCGATCAGCTTCATAACGCGGGCTTTAGTGAGGTACAGACCAAGCACCTCTACCCATATTGGTGGGCATCGGCATATTTGATTGAAGCGCGCTAAGAGAACCAAGAACCAAGGAACCAAATTGTAAGCCAAGCGAACATTAGTTTATATCAGGGTAGCGCACATACAGTTGTGGATATTCAGGGTACTGTGGGTGGCGCTCACGAATGGTGGACCAGCGCCAGCGATCCTGGGTCGAACTGCCACTACAATCGAAATAGGGGCATAGTTTCAGTATTTTTGAAGATTGATCGCGGCTCGTTGAGGCAACTGGAACCATACGGTATGTGCCAGTCACATAGGCGCGATGGCAATGAGCGCACCACGACCAGGGGATCTGGATGGGATCGCTCGAATGCTCGGACTTTCGAGGGTTTGTCAACTGAGTTCTCACTTCCTCATCATGGATGCATGTTATAGCATGAGTGACGAAGGTTATGCAATTGCTATATATCCCCTCACCCCAACCGCTCTCCCTGATGTGTGGGAGAGGGGTTGGGGTGAGGGGGGATATGCGGCACATACTAATAATCCATATCACCCATATCGCCACCCGACATTGAGCCTGCTGCGGAATCCTGGGGCAAATCGGCGATCAGAACCTCGGTTGTCAACAGGAGGCCAGCAATCGAGATGGCATTCTGTACTGCGCTGCGTGTGACTTTCACTGGGTCGATCACACCCATAGTAATCATGCTCCCATACGTGCCATCCAACACATTGTAACCGTAGTTGATATCGCCCTGATCCTTTTGCGCTCGGCGTACCGTATCAATGATCACCGCACCATCCTCACCGGCATTACGGGCGAGAATGCGCATCGGCTCCTCAAGTGCACGCCGTAGGATCTGGATTCCAATCCGCTCATCATCGTTGGCCCAGGTGACATGCTCTAGGCCACAGACTGCATTCAGCAGCGCAACGCCACCACCTGGCACAATTCCCTCTTCAATCGCGGCACGTGCTGTTGAGAGTGCATCCTCAACACGATGCTTCTTCTCTTTTAGCTCGGCTTCAGTTGCAGCGCCAACCTTAAGGACAGCTACTCCGCCCGAAAGCTTTGCCAAACGCTCCTGCAGTTTCTCGCGATCGAAGTCGCCAGTTGTTGCTTCGATCTGGGAGCGAATTTGATCTACCCGACCACGAATGGCCTTCTCATCACCACGGCCCTCAATAAAGGTTGTGTTGTCCTTATCGGATACAACCCGCCGAACACGACCCAGATCCGCAAGGGTGGCAGCCTCCAGTTTGCGGCCAATCTCCTCGGAAATAACCGTGCCACCGGTCAGGATCGCAATGTCCTGCAACATGGCCTTACGGCGATCACCAAAACCAGGTGCTTTGATCGCCAGCACATTGAAGGTACCGCGGATCTTGTTGACAACCAATGTCGCAAGCGCATCACCATCAACACTATCGGCAATGATCACAATATTCTTGGAAACCTGCAGCGCGCTCTCTAGTACCGGGAGAATCTCCTGAATGCTTGAGATTTTCTTATCGGTGATCAGAATATAGGGATCATCAAGTTCGGCTTCCATACGCTCCGTATTGGTCACAAAATATGGCGAGAGGTAGCCGCGGTCGATCTGCATACCCTCGGTATACTCGGTTTCAAAGGCAGTACCCTTCGATTCCTCAACGGTGATCACACCATCCTTGCCAACCTTCTCCATCACATCGGCGATCATATCGCCAATCTCATCATCGGCGGCCGAAATCGCGGCCACATGCGCAATGTCAGCACGATCACGAACCGGCTTGGCCATATGTTTCAGCGCGGCAACAATCGCATCGCCACCCCGATCAAGGCCATGCTTCATCTGCATTGGGTTGGCGCCAGCGGCAACAACCTTTAATCCTTCAGCAATAATCGCTTGCGCCAGCACCGTCGCGGTCGTGGTTCCATCACCAGCGACATCATTGGTTTTGGTGGCAACCTCAACAAGCAGACGTGCGCCCATATTCTCAAAGGGGTCGCGTAGTGTAATCTCTTTAGCTACCGTCACACCATCGTGGGTGACACTCGGGGTGCCATAGGCAGAACCAATTGCCACATTTCGACCACGCGGGCCGAGGGTTGTCTTGACGGCCTCGGCAACCAGATCGACGCCGCGCTTAAGCGACAAGCGGGCGGACTCATGAAAACGAAGTTGCTTGGCCATATGGGTCATCATCCTTCTACAATGTTATTGTGTGATTCTTCTTCAGTATGAATAGCTGCGCACATTTGGCATATTGCGCATTGGGGTCTATCGAAGTGTCCTGGCGTTAGGCGTCGAGAATGCCAAGAATATCCTTCTCCGCCAAGATTAGGTAGTCGGTATCATCCACTTTATACTCAGTACCGCCATATTGTGCATAGAGCACAGTATCGCCAACCGCAACCGCAATCGGAATACGGCGGCCTGTATCATCTAAGCGTCCTGCACCAATCGCAAGCACAACCCCTTCCATAGGGCGCTCACGTTTGGCGGTATCGGGTAGGAAAATGCCACTCTTGGTTGTTGCTTCACGCTCGGCAGGCTTAACGACAATCCGGTCGGCCAGTGGTTGAATACGAAAATCAGCTGCCATATGCTGGATACCTCCTTATTATGTCTTACTTGATAATCAGGCTGGTTTGTTCCGCTGTATCTGGAATAGTAGCGGGTATTGGTAGCGCGTCCGGCTTGCGGGTAGGATTGGCCGCCAAGCGATCCACAAAGAGTGAGATAATATCAATCGGGAGCGGAAACACAATCGAACTATTCTTCTCGACGGCAATTTCTGTCAGAGTCTGAAGATAGCGCAGTTGCAGAGCAATTGGCTCACTTGCGATCACTGCTGCAGCCTGAGCAAGCATTTTTGAGGCATCCGCCTCACCCTGGGCATGGATGATTTTGGCACGTTTTTCACGTTCGGCCTCAGCCTGCTTTGCCATTGCCCGCTGCATGGTCTGCGGCAGTTCAACATCCTTAATTTCGACAATCGTTACTTTGATTCCCCACGGCTCAGTCTGCTCATCGACAATTGCCTGAAGTCGTGCGTTGACCTCATCACGCTTCGCAAGGAGATCATCGAGTGCTACCTGACCAACAGCGCTTCGTAGGGTGGTCTGTGCGATTTGCAATGTCGCACGGACAAAATCAACCACCTTGATAATCGCCCATTCGGGGTTCACAACCATAAAGTAGAGTACAGCGCTGACCTTGATGGTGACATTATCGAGGGTGATTACTTCCTGCGATGGCACATCCAGTGTGATTACACGAATATCGACACGTACCATGCGCTCGATCATTGGGATGAGCAACACCAGGCCAGGCCCACGTGCTCCCACCAGCCGCCCAAGCCGAAATACAACGCCGCGCTCATATTCTGGCACAATTTTGATTGCCGATAGCGCAATCATTATCACTAACAAAAAGAGCAGCCCAAACGCAAAGAATAACCCACCAGCGAACATGATCTGCTCCTTATGCGAGCGAATAGCGCGCGCGTGACAATCGCGATGAAACCGGCTTGGTCGAATGGTACACACCGTAGCATGAACGCCGAGCGGATCATCAGCTATGGTAAGTGTAATGGTATTAGGTGCATTCAGGAAGCAGGGGAACTTCGTCAGTCATAGTAGGGGTTTCCCTGACACTGTAAGGGTTATCTACATTCCGAACGCGCTAACCAGCGTGGTATAATAATGAGACCTGCTCCGGTGACTCACGTCTCTTTGGTAGGCCGATCCCGTAGCAGTTCGGGTTTGACATCTCCCGTTTGCAGACATTCTGTTGCGAACTCTTGGTGCCACGCCATTGGAGCAATCTATGGCGGATTTGAAGAGTACCGCATTACAAACATCCACTGGTGATTCGCCAACTACTCCGCATCGATCAGCGAACTATCTGGTTGGAATCGGTGCCTCAGCAGGTGGATTGGAGGCCTTCACCACTTTCTTTCAGCATATGCCACCCGATACTGGGCTGGCGTTTGTGCTTGTGCAGCACCTCGACCCAGACAAGCCAAGCCTGTTAACTGACCTTCTGACTTCGCAAACCACAATGCTGGTCCAAACCGCCATCGACCAGATGCCGGTTCTGCCCAATCATGTGTATATTATTCCGCCTAACACAACACTCACGATCGAACACGGCATGATTCTGTTGGCAGCTCCGGTTAAAGCGCGTGGCCACCGTATGCCAATCGACCACTTCTTCCAATCGCTTGCCGCAGATGATGGCGCACATGCGATTGGTATTGTGCTCTCTGGCGCCGACACAGATGGCACACTTGGCTTGGCGGCAATTCAGGATGCTGGCGGCTTAACCCTTGCGCAAACGCCAAGCTCTGCACGATTTGCGACCATGCCACATAGTGCGATCGCCAGGCACGTCGTTGATCAAGTGTTACCCGTCGAAGAGATGCCAGCCTATCTGATCCAATATGTGGCCCAACCAGCGGGTGCCTCTCCTGAATCGCCATCACTTGTTCTCATTACGCCACCTATTGAGAATGGTGATGCCCTGCGCGAGATCTGTGCGATTCTCCGCAGCACAACTGGCCACGATTTTAGTGAATATAAGCCGACAACCCTGCTTCGCCGCATTCAGCGCCGCATGCAGATCGTACATGCAACTGATCTTGCTGCATATGCGGCATATATGCGCCAGGACCAAAACGAATCGATTGAGTTATTTCAAGGGCTGCTGATCAGTGTCACCAGTTTCTTTCGTAATCCACTGGTGTTCGATAAACTCGATGAGACTGTTATTCCCGCGCTCTTCCAGAATAAAGATGCCGAGACACCAGTGCGGATCTGGGTAGCAGGCTGCGCCACCGGCGAAGAGGCGTACTCGATCGCAATGCTCCTGCTCGAGCACATAGAGCGGAGCAATTCGCAAACGGCGATACAGTTATTTGCAACCGACATCGATGAGGCGGCACTGGTAGTAGCTCGGCAAGGCCGCTATGATACAGCAAGCGTTGCTCATCTCTCACCTGAACGGCTCAACCGCTTCTTTACCCACGACAACGACAATTATCAGGTTGTCAAGGCACTACGCGAACTATGCATCTTCTCGACGCATAATCTGATCAGTGATCCGCCCTTTGTGCGAATGGATCTGATTGTATGCCGTAATCTCATGATCTATTTCACCACCTCCTTACAGCAACAGCTCATACCACTGCTGCACTACGCACTTGCCCCAGGCGGCTACTTGCTGCTTGGATCTGCCGAAAGCGTCGCAAGTTACCCCGAACTATTTAGTCCAATCGCTACGTCACTACGTATCTTCCAGCACAATGAGGTATTCATCCGCCCAACCAACCCCTTTCCGCTCAGCATGCCAGGGCAGCGGCTAACCCGAATGCACGGTACGGCGCAATTTGCTCCACCATCTGGCACACACAATATTGGGATGATGCTTGAGAATATTCTGCACGAAGAATATACACCTCCTACTGTTGTGATCGACATGCAGGGCCGAGTCGTGTACTTCTCTGGTCGAATTAGCACCTATCTCACGGCACCAGCGGGCCTCCCAAATCTAGATATTCGTGCCATGGTTCATCCGGATATCCAAATGGCACTGCATATCGCAATCCGTACCGCGATCAAGGAGAAGAAGACAACCATTCGTGAAGGCTTGACAGTTATCACACCACTTGGTCTTCAGCGAATCTGCCTGATTGTTCGCCCGCTGGTTGAACACACAATCGAAGCAGGATTGCTTGTGATGTTCCAGGAGATCGGCCCTGCGCAGCCTGCTTCACGCAGCTCAAGAGCAAAACGGAAAGCAGCAGTTGATGCGCGACTTGCCAAGCAACTAGAGGAAGAGCTGAGATCAACACATGCAGTATTGGAATCAACAATCGTCGAATTGCAAGAAGCGAATACCGAACTGACAATCGCCAATGAAGAACTGATTGCGATCAACGAAGAGCTCCAATCCGCGAATGAGGAGTTGCAAACATCGAAAGAGGAAATCCAGTCGATTAATGAGGAATTGCAAACGGTGAATGCCGAGCTAGAACGAAAGATCGCAGAACTGGATCGGGTCAACGCTGATCTGGTGAATTTTTTCGACAGCACGCATATACCAGCAATCTTTCTGCATTCCGATGGGCGGATCGCACGCTTCACACCTGCTGCCATTGAGGTTTTTCGATTACTGAAAGCAGATGTTGGGCGACCACTGAGCGATATCGCAGCGCGCTTCCAAACGAGCGATATTCTAGCGCTCTCTAAGCAAGTTCTTCAGACTCTCACTCCATATGAAGAAGCTGTGCATCGGCTACAGCCAGAGGCCTGGTGGATGATGCGCATCCGGCCATATCGAACGCTTATGAATAATATCGATGGCGTTGTTATCACCTTTACCGACATCACTGAGCTCACCCACGCAGCTACGGAGTTGCAGGAAACACACACAGCACTTGAGCGGCGAGTGGCTGAGCGCACTCGCGAACTGGCGACATTAAACACAGCGTTGCAAGCAGAAATTGTCGATCATCGGCGCTCTGAAGAGGTTCGCCAGCAATTGCTCTTGCAACTCGTAACCGCACAAGAGGAAGAACGGCGGCGGGTTGCGCGCGAGCTGCACGACCAAATGGGGCAAGATCTGACTGGACTCATCCTTGGGCTTAAGGCCCTTCAGGATGTCGTTACCGATACACATGTGACCGAGCGAGTCCGCAGGCTACAGGTGTTAGCAATGCAGATTGGGAACGAGGTTCGGACACTGGCAGTACAGCTGCGGCCAGCGGTACTTGATGATCTTGGGCTGGTTGTCGCCTTGACAAATTATGTTGAACGCTGGAGCGCACGTGCACTGGTTTCGATGGATTTACACATCACCGGCCTCGATACAATCCACTTGCCACTAGCGGTTGAGAGCACCCTCTACCGTTTGGTTCAGGAGGCGCTAACAAATGTATTGAAGCATGCCGAAGCTACTGGCGTTAGCCTGATTATTGAGCGCAGCGCAGCCGAGGTACGCATGATTGTCGAGGATAATGGCATTGGGTTTGATGTCGCAGCAGCACAAATCGCGTCCCAAACCGAACAACACCTCGGGCTCCTTGGGATGGAAGAACGTGTTGCATTGCTTGGTGGCACAATCGCGATTGAGTCGGCGCTGGAGAGTGGAACAGCCATCTTTGTACGGATTCCACTCGACATGGGTATTGGAAAGGAATAAAATGAAACGCATACGTATCTTTCTTATTGATGATCATATGATCGTTCGCGAAGGGCTTAAAACCCTGATCAATGCCCAGCCCGACATGGAAGTTGTCGGTGAGATGAGCGATGGCAATCTCGCTTGGGAGCAGGTTGTCGATTGTGCGCCGCATGTTGTCATCATGGATATCTCTATGCCAGGAGTCAATGGCATTCAGGCCACCTCAGAGATCAAGCGTGCAAGCCCCGATGTGCAGGTGCTTGTGTTCAGCGTCCACGAAGATACAAGCTATCTGCGTCAGCTACTGGCGGTTGGTGCTTCGGGGTATATCCTTAAACATACGGCAGCCGATGCGCTCATCCAGGCTATTCAGATCGTAGCAGCCGGCGGAGTGTACCTCGAACCAGCATTGGCTGAACACGTTGTGGCACGCTATGTACGGCGCCCAGCAGTGACAACCGAACTCCTTGGAACGGCACTCAGTGAGCGTGAAGCCGAAGTGGTACAGCGTGTTGCGCGCGGTTACAGCAACAAGGATATTGCTACTCAATTAAGCCTGAGTGTCAAGACCGTTGAAACCTATCGCGCCCGTGCGATGGAGAAGCTTGGGCTGGATAGCCGTGCCGCATTGGTGCGCTATGCCTTAGAGCGTGGCTGGCTACGTTCGGTCGCTTAATGGCTAGGGCCTCAGACTTAGGCGCCTCCTCCTCAGTTACCATCGATGGGGTACGAGGAGGAGGTGCCGTGTATGAACAGATTAGCACAAATAGCTATTGTTCTGATTCGCCGCTAGCGAACGCGGCCACGCTGTGCCATATTCACAATACCCAATAAGACCACAGCGCCAACCAATGAAACCACAAGCGAATTGAGGTTGAAGTTGCTATCGTTGATATTTGTACCACTATAGCCAGCTAAATTGAAGAGATAACCGCCAAGGAAGGCGCCGACGATACCAACAATGATATTCATGAGGGTGCCCTGTTGGGCATTCGTCCGCATCATAATACTCGCAACCCAGCCAACCAACGCTCCGAAAATGAGCCAGAGTAGGAAATTAATCATGGGAATAAGCCTTTCTGTCACAGCACTATTATTGCGACATACGTAAGATACCTGATTAGTGTTGGATCGGGTAGCAGGAATACCTAGCCATGTGCCTACATATTCTTCTTGACAGAGTCAGGTGAATTACGGATACAGCATGGGCATGTAATCACTGGTGAATTCACCATCTTCGCGTCACGGTCGTAAGCGCAGATTATGTCGAACCGTCTAGAATGCCGAAATCAGAAGTGCTCGTTCATCCTTTGTGAGCGCCCTACGCAAATGGAGCAATCCGAGCCGCAGACGCGTTTTCACAGTGCCGAGCGGCAGGCCAAGCTGAGCTGCGATCTTAGCCTGGCTCATTCCCCAATAATAGACCAGCTGAATGACCTTGGATTGCTCAAGTGGTAGCAAACCTAATGCTAGATCGATTTCTTCACGGAGCAAGCGCCGATCAACGATATCTCCAGTCTCATCGGATGTGATCAGTGTGGCGTGTTCAAGCAAATCTTCGCAATTACGTGATCGGAAACTGCGCGAGCGTGTCACATCAATCGCACGATGGCTAGTGATCGCACTAAGCCAACTGACAACACTACATTCGCGATGAAACCCGCTGGCCGCACGCCAGACTGAATGGAACACATCCTGTAATACCTCTTGGGCCAACGCCCAGTCATCGGTGATCCGTAAAGCGATCATATA
>JANLSE010000257.1:0-2774 GCA_031362265.1 Roseiflexaceae bacterium | reverse complement strand
GCTTTTTGGTTTTGTCGCGTTTGAGCAGGGTGCCAGCTGAGCCAAGCAGCTCTCGTTCGCGATAGTGAGCAGACTCTTCTCCTTCGCACGGCTCGGGACTATGTGCTTAGAGTGACAGAACTTCAGCGCCTGTTGACAGTTTATTTGGAGGAAGCTCGGTCTTGTGGATATTGCTTTCAGTTAGCGCAAAGACGCAGAATAACGCGCGTCTCTGCGTCTTTGCGCCTTTGCGTTTAGATTCGCCGAAGGTCTTATCGCTTAGCCAGCGCATCCTCCACCGCAGCAAGAACAGCTGCTGCCTGTGGCATATGTGCCAATGCCTTGCGCAGCGGCATACGACTCTGTCTTTGTAGCATGCCTAGCAGAAATGGATTCCCTGGTGCGGCGCTTTTTATTGCGGCCACAACGAGTTGCCAGGTTGCTACATCAATTGATAGTGTTCAACACAAAGGTGCCCTTGAGAGCCAACCAACAATATTATTTAGCGGTAGATGTAGGGCAACATAACTGGCGTCGCAGTTACTATTAGGCCAGTTTCGCTGTTTACAGTTGCACGAGGGAAAGGTAACAATTCGACCAACACATCAAGCTGCACCCCAGCGCGTTCAATGCCAAGGGTGGCCTTTGTTCCTAGCGGAGTTGCATTCATCAATGTTTTGAAATCCCATACTTGTTGCCCTTGTGTTAATGAGCCAATAGGTGTGCCGTTCCAGGCCAGTAAACGATCCTGAATGTGTAACCCTGCCTGTTCTGCTGGACTAGTACATGGTTTCGTCTGTATTGGGTTTCATAGGGGCGTTAGCCTGTTCTAAAACGGCGCACGCAGCGCAGCAATATAACCTCCAGCGTACTAGCCAACCGTGGGACGCACTTCCTGGTTTAACCAGAGCCCAATTGGGATGCCAATCTTCCACCAGCCGATGCACCAGCAGACAATCCAACCCACTATCGTAGGTATTGGTGAACCCGTCCCTATACTGATCACGAAACCAGCGATGGGAACGAGTGAGCCGCTGATGCAGATGATCAGCCAGCCCCAATTCCAGGAGCCAGCAAAGAGGCGTGTCCACCCTGGGTATTCGTCTGCTTTCAGCGCCCATGCTTGCACCAGGCTTCTCTGCAGTAGCCCTCCAATCCCAACCGCCACAGTCCAACTAATCAGCACGAGCAGGCCCCATAGGGGTGTATTGGTGTGGATTGCAGATCGGTTTGGCAAGAATGGTGCGAGGATCATCACGATTGGAATGAACGTGATGAGCATAATTAGCGCACTGCCACCCAGCCATGCAGCATGCGTCCGATGGTGCGCAGTCCCTATACTCCGCTGCCAGAGCGCGAGATAGCCAAGCCCCACGATCATGGTACTCGCACAACACGCCACCATGGCGGACTCAAGGAACCCCACTACCCCGAAAATAGGGACTTGTCGACACCAGAACGAACAGATGCCTTGGAACAGCAGCACCCCAATGAGGGACACAACCACCGGAAGCGCAAGTGCCAGTGCTATCCATATTCGGTTGCGAGCCATCAATCGGTTCATTGGAGGCCTCCGGAGTGGCGACGACTTGCTACCATTATGCTATCATCGCAAAAGAAAACGTGCAATGTGTAGCCAAGACGCGCATTTCGCACGTCTCGGCTCGTACCAGCCTGACATTCAACTACCAACGCCTACGGTGCTGGGTAGGCTGGCTGGGGCGTCACGGTTTGCCCGACTACTGGTTCAGTCGTTGGCGTACTTGGAACAACAGTTGGATAGACCTTGGTTGGTAGCGGAGTGTACAATGGCTGCGTGTTAGGTGGAAGCGGCGCAGCCGTAACCTGTTGTTTGTTCTGTTCGATCATTCTTGCGATATGGGCACGCATCAAGGGTAGTATATCCTCCAATGGGTACACTTGGGATTGGGTCTTTGCACTAAGCTGTGGAAAATCCTCATAATTGTCACGGAGTGGCAACACGTAGGTTCGACCTTTGTCGTCATACATGGCGAAGATAGTGCCTGGTAATACAACCTGAAATCCACCTGATCACTGATACGCTGTTGACTGAGTTCCGCACGTTTGGCAATGAGTTGATCCCATGGCCAATCCATATAGCCAAATTCCCCAAGCTTCCAGCTTCCCCCAGTGTTCTCTACTGTCAAATAAGCACGGGTTCTGCCATCAAGTAACAGTGGGTAGTGAACAGCGGTTCCATGGTCAAAGTAGGTTCGCGCATTGCCCGAGAATGAAGCGTCTAGTGTCGTCTGATTGAGCCCATAGATCATGATCGGTGGCCCCAGGATTAAGCGCTGTACCTCACTACGATCAGTAAAGTGATAATCCCCTGGAGCTGAGCTCAATCCTTGAACAACTAGCGGCAGGCTTTGTTCGGCAATGGACTGGATTTCCTGCATAGGATACGAGGCGGGATCAGGCCGAGCAGCGGTGCTTGCCTGTACCCATACCCCAGCAGCAACTAATACACATACCACTAATATGCCAACGAATAGTTGGATAGAGAGCTTCTTCATATTACCCTCCTCTACAGCAGGAATATAGGGAAGATGCCTGATATGTACGTGCTACAAGCACATTCGGCTTTGACGAGTGTGGTCGGAAGCCCCTCTGCCAACATAATGCTGCGATCATCGAACAAACGAACCTATTCACCAACGACTCGTAGTATGCGCCTGTGGCGGTAAGCATACAAGGATTCATTTCGATACCCAGAGAGAACAAAGCATCATCATAGGATGAGAAGGATGCATGCTCCTCACGCTCACTGAGAT
>JANLSE010000219.1:0-1512 GCA_031362265.1 Roseiflexaceae bacterium | reverse complement strand
GATATGCTCGATCTGTAATTCGATCAAAATCACCAATCGTCAAGACTGGAAGAGATTCCGGAGTGTTCTCGTCACGAATTGTCTGCTCTAAGGAATCGATCCCTTCCATATTTCGATTGTTAGTCAACAAGATCATTCGATTGGTTTGGGCGAATCGCCATACAGAACGATCTGTGCTATCTGGCGGTAATCCAACATCCCGAAACCGGACCAATCGTAACGGTAACGTTTCTAACCAACCACTTGCTGCGATTGTTCCCCAAAGCAAGAATACTTTTCCCTCAATATCATGGTCGGACAATATTGTAATCATAGCTGCTGCTGCGCCTTCCAGTTCTGGAATTTGGCACGCAGGATGGCTTGTTCGGCGGTAAGTGGCTTCTTCGGTTGTTGGGCAAGATGCTCTTGGAGACGCTTATCCCAGTACTTTCTCAGCGACTCGGCTTGTTGCACAACTTGCTGATACTCTTGCTCAACTTCATCACGATGCATGGCAAGGTAATCAAGTACATCTGCCATTTGCTCGTCACTTAGATCAAGCCATTGCTGCACTAGCTTAGGGGGCCAGTCAGCATGAAGATAGTCTAGTATGGTATATAACGTGGTTCGTGTTCCAGCAATGGTTAAGCCGCGATCTGTGCGAGTTATGGTAGAGTTTCCATTTACAGGTATCATCATAACAAAACCTCCTGTTTACATTATAATATACCTAAATCCCTATTGAAAGCGTTGAAAAAATGGTAATTCTTCCTACCAAGCGCAATCTTGGCGAATTAAGATGGAGTATCCTTCACGTCTCCATTCTTAATCCGCCAAGCATCGTGATCTGCGCTCAGAGACCTACTTCTGCAACACCGCCCACACCTTCTCTGCGGTCAACGGCATATCCAACGTGCGAATCCCCAAGTGCGACAACGCATCGACCACCGCATTGACCACCGCCGGTGTCGAGCCAATCGTCGCGGCTTCACCAATGCCTTTGATACCCATCGGGTTGATCGAGGTGGGCGTGACAGTGCGATTCGTCTCGAAGAGCGGAAAACTGTCGGCACGCGGCACGGCGTAGTCCATGAGTGTGCCGCTGAGCAATTGCCCGTTGTCAGCATACATAGCGTGCTCAAAGAGCGCTTGTCCGATGCCCTGGGCGATGCCGCCGTGAACCTGTCCTTCTGCCAGCATAGCGTTGATCACAGGTCCGCAATCATCCACGGTGAGAAAGCGCCGAATCTCGATGGCACCCGTTTCAGAATCGACTTCGACCACGCAGACATGGGTGCCAAAGGGGTAGGTCTCGCCACTGGTGGTAAAATCCACATCGGATTCGAGCGCGCCTTGCAATTCTTCGGGCAGCGCTTCCCCCATGCCATAGGCGGCACTAGCTACCTGCTGCCAAGTGATGGCTGAACTGGGTGAACCGACCACCTGAAACTTGCCATCCTCTAAAACTACGTCGGCGCTGGCGGCTTCGAGCAGATGAGCTGCGATGTCGATAGCTTTTGTGCGTACCGTCTC
>JANLSE010000209.1:0-4667 GCA_031362265.1 Roseiflexaceae bacterium | reverse complement strand
ACTGGTACGAATGGCAAAACCACCACAGCGCGAATGGTTGCGCATATCTTTAAGATGTGTGGCGAGCGGGTTGGGCTCACAACTACCGATGGCATCTATATTGATGGACAGCCATTTCTAAAGGGCGACATGACCGGGCCGTGGAGTGCGCGTATGGTGCTGAAGGATCCAACCGTCGATTCTGCGGTACTGGAAACAGCGCGTGGCGGGATTTTGCGTGAGGGTTTGGGCTTTGATTCATGTGATGTTGGTGCGGTTCTGAATGTGTCGAATGATCACCTTGGGTTACGCGGGGTCAATACGATCGAGGAGATTGCCGAAGTCAAATCGCTTGTAGTAGAGGTGGTGAAGGATAGTGGCGCGAGTGTACTGAATGCCGATGATTCACTAGTGGCCGCCATGGCCGAGCGTGCCTCGGGGCGCATCATCTACTTTAGCATGCATGGTGGTGAAAGCTCCAGCGATCTTGTGAAGCAACATATTGCCAAGGGTGGCACGGCAGTTGTATTACAGCCAGGTGTGCGCGGCGACATGATTGCGATCTATGATGATGAGCAGTATATTCCGCTACTTTGGACGCACCTCATTCCGGCGACGCTGGAGGGCAAGGCGCTGCATAATGTGGCGAATGCCTTAGCTGCAACCGCGATTGCTTATGCGCGTGGAGTGAGTGTTGAGAATATTAAACAGGGCTTGCGTACCTTCACGACGACATTCTTCCAGGCACCTGGGCGGCTGAATGTCTTTGACGAGCATCCCTTCCGGGTGATTGTGGATTACGCTCACAACCCGGCGGCGTTCAACGCCATGCGCGAACTGATTGATCGGCTACGGCCAGGCTATCAGCGTGTGATTGGGGTTACGTCCGCACCAGGCGACCGCCGCGATATCGATATCTGGGAGGATGGCGAGATTGCAGCGCGAATGTTTGATCTGGTGATAATCAAAGAAGATGATGATCGACGTGGGCGGGTACCCGGTGGGATCGCCAGTATCATCCGTGAAGGAGCCATGTCGGTTGGTATGCGCGACGATCAGATCATTGTGATCCTCGATGAGCTCACAGCTGTGAAGCATGCCCTTAGCCTTGGGCGCCCCGGTGATCTGCTGATCGTGTTTGCCGATAATATCACGCCGGTATGGAAAACAATCGTGTATCACCCGCGATCTAAGTAGATGACAGCAGACGTTGGAGAAAGTCCTTCACATTCTAGCGAGGAACTTTGATATTCATCTCCCAATCGTACCAATGAATGGTAACTCGATACTCGCCATTTTGCTCTAGCAGCGTAAAACGCCAATCTAGGGCTTCAATAAGACGACGTTTCGTTTCAAAGTTCGCGTCAATGAGAAGATGGTGGACTTGCTTGGATAGTTCCTCGATTGAGCGTATATCGCTGTCGGTGACGATACGATGTGACACGCGCTGCAAGTAACGATTGCGCTCGATGGTCAACCGTTCAATTGCTTCTTCGATTGTCTCCATGCGTTTGCGGATGGTTGTCGCTACCGGCCCTTGCCGATTAGTCACCGAACCAAGTTCCTCGGTCAGCGTTTCAAGTTCGGTATAGTGCTGGTCAATAAGTTCACTGATAACCTCAGCCTGTTGCTCCAGCTTTGCGTACTCAGTGTGCTGCTGTTCTTGGACAGATTGCATGTATGAGATAAACGAACGCGGGTCAAGCAACACTTGCTTAAGTGTTTCCCATACGATGCTATCAGTTTCCAATACCAAGAACATGCGTGATCCGCAAGGCGGTGCTGCTGATGCGCCCCTTGTATTATGGGTTGAACAGCGATAGTAGAGCCTTTTATATGCCACACCCTGCCGAAAAGACTTTTGCGGAAGCCCGGCCATGACATATCCGCATTTGCCACAGCGTATACGGCGCGCCAGCAGATACTCGTATTTGGCATGGTAGCGTGGTCGCGCTTGCCGCCCTTCTTCTAGCCGAACTTGAACGCGCTCCCATTGGGCGCGTTCAATAATGGCAGGAACATGTATCGCTTTCCACTGCTCTTTAGGCAAGAGGACACGTTCTCGACTACCACTGTCGGCATCGCGCGTCTCGTCACGATGGATATAATGAGTGCCTGTGTAGACTTCGTTTCTGAGAATACGATAGACCGTTTGTAAGCTCCAATTGCCAGCAGCGCGAATCTGGCGCGTGTTGTGCTTAATGTCACCAGGTGTCGGTGTTCCTTCGAGCAGGCGTGAGATGGCATAGATACCTAAGCCCTCATCAGCCCATTGGAACATGCGGCGTACAATGGCTGCCTGTTCTTCGACAACCTCAGCCTGCGCTGTCATCTGTTTACCGATTCTTCGATATCCAAATGGTGTATGACCCTGCACAAACGGGATGCCTTGCTCCGAGTAGAACTTTTTCTTCTCCTGAGTCGTTTCCAAGATTTTGTTCAGCCAATACTGGTTGAACGCATCCTTGAGGGTATTCATAAACTCACCCTGAGCGCTCATAATATCCGCCTGGCCACCCTCAGTTACGATATGCAACTGCGCTTTCGAGCGGCGCAGTTCGGCACGAAAGATTTTGCCGTGTACAGCGTCGCGAGTATGTCTATCTGAGCTGTAGATGATCAGCACATCGATGCGTTGCTCCTGGATCAGGCGACGTATTTTGTCGTATTCGATGCGTTCACTCTTCAGGCCGCTGGCCGCTTCGCGAAACCGATACTCTTCTGGAACAAGGATGTCCTGTTGCTGGGCGTACTGAAGCATTCGAGATTCCTGCTCGTCGAGACTGATGCTGTCTCGGCGCTGCTTGTCAGTCGATACTCTGGCATAGCTGGCGGCGACTTGTGGCTTACTGGTCATTATCTCCTCCTCCCTAATGGGGAATAAGTCTTTTTCAACTCGGCGTGTATCAGATGGTCGTGAGTGTTCTTGAGTTAGTACAGGGAGAGTGCTACGAGCAATGGCTATTCAAGCCCATACTTTTTGAGAAGTGTGCATAGATGCCTTGAGAAACGGTGAAGAGAATGCGGTAATAGGAAGGGATGAAGTAAAGACGGTTACTTACTGTGAGCGACGGTCAAGGTATTCCTCAAGCGCCTGCTCCATAACTTCGTAGAGGTTACGATTCTCTTCAAGTGCGACGCGCTTGCAGGCTTTAATAAGATCCTCACGGAGTTTATAGCCGCGATTGACCCGAGTAGGGGATTCGCTCGTTTCGTACTTTGATCGGGTCTCCGCAATAGCGCGCTTGATTGTATCGTCAGACATAGACTTTCTCCTGATATTTAGTGCGATTATGCGAAAGTGCGATAATAATAGCACAAATATGTGCCTATCGCAAGCCCAAATAAATACTACTCATTGAAGTAATACAAAAGGGTAAGGCTGTGGTGATTTACTCTGCCCTCGACAAGAGTTCTTTGAGCAGCATTGTTTTGTGACGGCATAATCGTACTTGGCACACCCGCTTACATGCTCAAGGACGCGCCAGCTGTCAGTTTTGTGCTCTTGGCAGGGAAGCCCGAAGGGAACCCAGGAGTATAAAACTGATGGAACATCCTTGAATGTGGCAAGCGTTGGTGTGCGAAACTGCTGATTGGTACCGTCACAATCCGCAAAGAGTACGTAGCATTTGGTAAGCTAGGACACTCTTGGATTCTGCGATGTTGGGTATGATGCGCCTCATACGATACTTCTTGTGGTACGCGCGCGAGCTCAATACGAACGAAGACTGGCCGCTTTCGTCGCCTTCGGTATGGTTGGTGTGGCCAGTAGGGGACAATCCGCTCTGTTACGAGCTCATCCAGTTCGACAAACACGCGTGTACGTGGCAGTTTATATCGTCGATACTTGCGTGTTGCACTCGCTTTATATGCTGCCTCCTGTCGCGCCTGTGGTGGTCGTAGTGCCGAGCGTTGGGCAAGTTGACGGAAGTGTTCACTCCCGCGTTGTGCGAACAGTGCACGGCCTCCAGCAGCTCCAGGAAGCAAGGCGAAGAAGTCGAGCTGCATATATTGGTCAGGTAAGGCGTACATCTATGCAGTGTACGAAGTTGCATGCTATAGTGCCAAGAGGTGAATGAGTCAACAGCAAGCCCAAATGAAGAGTATGTACAAGGACGCCTCGACCTCTCGGACACGGAAACTCCGAAACCCCGCCGACTCTATACGCTCAAAGAACTTGGCGATCTTCATCGGGCATTAGAACCATTTGTAAGTATTACCGAACTTCGCCGATTGGTTGTCGAGGGTGGGAATGTGTATGACGCCCTGCGCGTTGGCACTGCACCGCGTGAATTGCGCCAAATCCTTGACACGCTCGCTATTCTTCTCAGACCACCACCGCGTGAGCAGATTCGCTCACCAAGCGATGCTGCTGCACTCTTAATGGTTGAGATGTCACACCTCGATCAGGAGGAGATGCGTACCATTCTTCTTAACACAAAGAATCGCGTACAGGGCATTGCAACGGTCTATCGTGGGTCGGTGAACACTGCGATGATTCGGATTGGGGAATTGTATAAGGAAGCGATTAGGCACAACAGCGTCGGTATTATATATGTTAGATGGAATATCACGCTCAAGTGTCATACACTACCGAATATGGTCCATGGTAAACCTCGTGATCTCAAAGAAAGGAGCGGTCATGAGCAGTATCATCTGGGAACGGTTCGCCGGTGTGACCCACCAAC
>JANLSE010000184.1:0-12982 GCA_031362265.1 Roseiflexaceae bacterium | reverse complement strand
GATATGGCCAACCGAACGGTACGCTTCTTTATTGAGACAGCACAATTTCTCCCGAAGCAGCAAATGCCAATGGAGTTAGAAATTGAGCTTGGGGAACTTCAAGTTCATGAGATTACCCGCGCCGAACGTGGTACAACGCATTCTATTGCACACTTACGTGCAGCGCTTGATCTTACAATAGGTGGATTGAATGCAGCCTGGGCTACCGAACAGCAGTTGCCATTTGACCTATATCTGATTGCATTCGAACAAGAACAGCATACTACCGATGTTCTTGCTGCCATGCGAACACAACTTCAGCCGAATAGCTATGTCTATTCGACGGAAACCATGCTTCAGGCACTTGGCCCTGGGCGGTATCGGTTGCTTGCTGTTGCCCTTTTAGCGGGCAGCGATCAACTTGCAGCGATGATTGGCCCAAAACTCTGGGTTCAGTAGGATTGGTTAGGGCATATTATCAGTTGCATCTGCCAAACCAGCACTATACATCCAGCGTAGCCATGGCTGGAGCATATCGGTAATTGGTACTGCACCAATCTCTTCATGGATAGCGATAATCGGCACTCGGTTATTGCTTGATTCGTCCGCCGCTTGATATGTACGCGCTGAGATGTGTTGCGTGGAACATCCACCAACATGGCTAAAGCGAGTATCGCCATGTATGAGTATTGTATTTCGTGCTGTATTTTCCCAAGCGATGAGCACCGCGTGCCCACAGATTGGACAAATCCATTCCTCAGAACCATCAGCATGTGTTTGGGCGAGGGTAAGCAAATGAGGTTGTAACATCTAGTGTGCTCCATGATCAAGGGCCATTCGGCAAATCAGAAAGCCGATAACCAGAATATAACATATGATTGTAAACAGATTATTAACAATAATGATTCGATTGGGGCGAATCGATAGGCGAAAGCGCATTGGTTTGCGCACATACTTGACAATGATGGTATACTGTAGGGTGTCTAGTATGGTTTAGGCTCCGCGAGATGCCTCAGAACCCTCCTGCCGCTGAAACAGGTCCGGTGTTCCCTAGCGCTTCGTTACCCTAACCACTGACGTTTGGTCAATTGGTCCATTTCCAAGGAGCGTGCGAGCGATGAGCTACGCAGACAAGAGTCTAAAGTGTCGGGATTGCGGCGCGGAGTTTGTGTTTACAGCCGGCGAGCAAGAGTTTTACGCGCAGAAGGGGTTCATTAACGAGCCAACTCGCTGTCCATCATGCCGACGGGCGCGTAAGTCCGGTGGTGGTGGTGGTGGCCGAAGTCGCGATAGCTACGGTGGTGACACCTATGCTAGCGACAGCTACGGTGGCGACAGCTACAGTGGTGGCGGTCGAGGCCGGAGTAGTGGCGGTGGCGGTGGTGGTGGCTATGGCGATCGCGAGGGTGGCTACAGTAGCGACCGAGGCGGCCGTGGTGGCTACGGCGGCGGCGAGAAGCAGTTCTACACTGCTGTCTGTGCCAGCTGTGGTGGTGAGGCGAAGGTTCCCTTTGTCCCACGCGGTGACAAGCCGGTTTATTGTTCAAACTGCTTCCAGGAGCAGCGACGCAGCGGCAGTGGCGGCGGCCGCAGTAGCTGGTAACTGGTAAGGTAGATTTGTGGGTCAACCTCCGGGTTGGCCCGCATTTTTTTGCGCTAGAGCAGGCATGCTATAATGTTTGTGTGATAGCTATTCCCACTTTCCGATTTCTCTGGCCATTGCGCCATTCAGTGCGTGCGCTACGCCGCATCTATTTCCTACTTGCTGATCTGCGCCTCGTAATAGTACTCCTGTTGGGCATTGCTCTCTTCACATTGGCAGTGCAGGTTCCACACAATTATCGTATTGAGGTTGGGCAAGAAGATGGTGTTGGTAGTGATTTGCCACTGCTCACAAATATCTATGCCACTGAACATGATGCGCTGGGAAATTATCGCTGGACAACCGGCGACTCGCAGATTCGTTTGCCTGGGATTGGTAGCCGAACCGCGAATCTGGTGATTCGCTCCGCCCCTGTCAATGTCGAAATGGCTACACAGGGTCCTCAGTCATTCGAACTTGTGTTGAATAATCGCATGGTAGGGGTATTTCCACTCCGTACCGCTGGTGGTGTGTATCGTGTGCTACTCCCGGCCTCTAATCTCTCTGGCGATCTATATATTGCCCTGCGTAGCGCTACCCATTCGCCTCTAGGTGATGTTCGTACACTAGGAATAAACCTGGATTGGATCCAACTACACACGGCCTGGGGTGCAATTCCGGCAGTACGATCGATGGCACTCTGGGTCGTATTGATACCCTATCTCTGGCTTATCATCCGCATGCTTGGGTATGGCCCAAATCGGGCGCAGCAAATCGTATTGGGCTGCCTGCCACTCGCGGGGTTAGCAGCACTTCTTGATCCACCACGCTGGGCATTGGGGGCCGAGCCTGCTTTGATAGCGATTATTCTTGCAGGCGGCCTTGCACTGGCACTTAATCGTTTTGGCCCTCAGCTCTTAGCGCGCTGTGGTATTGTGGTTGCAAATTGGGCATGGCGCGCACTCTGCCTGGGTACTGCCCTTATTTTTGCGCTGCGCTATGGTGGCAAACTCTATCCCGATTCAATGCCAGGCGATATCGGGTTTCATATTAATCGTTTGGTCGATACGCTTCGTGGGGGCGTATTCTTGATTTCGAAGAATCGTGGTGTGGAATTTCCATATCCACCGGCGTTGTATGTGCTTCTGGCACCGCTAACCCTTTGGCTTGATATCGGCACGACACTCCAGTTGGTTGGCGCACTCCTCGATGCGCTGAGTCCGATACTGATATACCTGATTGCACTGCATAGCGGCTTTGTACGCGATCCGCGCTTTGCACTTGCTGCTGCACTCTGCTATGGATTATGTGGCGCGGGGTTCATGCCAACCTGGTGGAACTTCAGTACCCATATCTTTGCCCAGTTTACGCATCTTCTTTTGATTACATTTGTCGTGGTAGCACTGCCACATGCCCAACGTATCTGGCAACCACCCATGCGAGTAGCACACGATCCTCAATCTGCTGTCTGGCAGCACAGTTCTACACTTCTAATTACATTTACGATTGTCTTACAGTTGCTCGTCTACCTTGGACATTTTGGTTTCTGGTTAAATACCACCACGCTTGTTGGCCTAGCTTTACTTGTAGCACTTCTTTATCGTGGCATACGCATAGTGGTTTTGCGCCCACAACAGGAGGAAACGCGTATCGACACGCTGCGATGGGCAGCCTTGTGGCGCTTTAGTGCAATTGTGCTCTGTGCGCAATTGCTTGTAGTAGTGTTTTTCTATAGTGCCTATGCATCACTGATCAGTGATCAAATCCAACAGATAGCATCAGGAGGCTTAAGTGGTTTGGCGGGCCGTGCAAGAACCGATCCTGCGATTCTGTGGCAAACGCTTCACGATGGGCTTTATCAGCATGTGGGCTTATTCCCGATCCCACTGGCACTAGCGGGGTTCTGCTTAAGCCGTGGAAAGCGACACGTGCGCGTATTGCTTGGTGGAACGCTGCTGATTGCCATACTATTTGCGCTATTGCCATTCGTAACTGGCTCAACACTTGCGACACGCTGGCTGATGTTTTCGATCTGGGCGATTATGGTTGCTGCGGCTGCATGTATCGAATATTTCTGGCGCAGTGGTCGTGTTGCGCGTATCGTGGTTGCTGCTGTTGGTATCTATATTCTGTGGCTGAGCCTTGCACTCTGGCTTGGTGCCCTCGCTTGGCGCATCCGGCCACTCGAGCCGTTTTAGGTATATACGCAAAAAAACAGCGACACAAGGAGGCAACCAATTGGTGCCATACACATTGCATCGCTGTTGTAGATCCAGAACATCCTACGCACGTTCGGCAATTGGCGTATAGTGGACATCCAACGGCCCAATGTACTCCGATTCGGGTCGGATCAGCCGGTTATCGCTATACTGCTCATAGACATGGGCTGTCCAGCCTGCTACGCGGCTAATTGCGAAAATTGGGGTAAACAGATCAATTGGAATACCCAGTGTATAGTATACCGAAGCTGAGTAGAAATCGACATTCACCGGTAGTTCCTTCTGGCTCTGGACAATTTCGCGTACACGCTCCGAAATTGCATACCAGCGGTTCTGTCCAGTCGAAGTGGCAAGATCAAGTGAGAGGCGCTGCAGCCATGCGGCACGTGGATCATCAGCTTTATACACACGATGCCCAAAGCCCATGATCTTCTTTTTGGCATTGAGCGCACCACGAATATACTGATCGGTGCGATTGAGATCGCCAATCTCAAGTAACATTCGCATCACTGCTTCGTTTGCGCCACCATGCAATGGTCCCTTGAGTGTGCCAATCGCCGATACAATCGCTGAGTGTAGATCCGAAAGGGTTGAGGCGGTAATGCGCGCAGAGAAGGTCGAAGCATTCAAACCATGATCGGCATGCAGAATGAGACAGATATCGAGTACTCGGGCCGCTTGTGGATCAGGTTCCTTGCCAGTCAGCATATACAGGAAATTCGCGGCATGGCTTAAGTGCCGGCTTGGCATCACCGGCCACTGCCCATTGCGGATATTCTCCCAAGCCGCAACAATCGTTGGCATGGATGCGGTGAGGCGCAACGATTTGTGGACATTGGCCTCGAGCGAATTATCATGATCCTCTGGGTCGTATGGCGAAAGCGCCGAAACTGCCGTACGCAATACTTCCATTGCTGGAGTCTTCTTTGGCATTGCCATCATCAGGGCCAAAATCTCATTGGGAATGACCCGATTATCCACCATTTTCTGAGTGAAACTATCGAGCTGGTTTTGAGTCGGAAGTTTGCCATACCAGAGCAGCGCAGTTGTTTCCTCAAAGGAGGAATGTTCGGCCAATTCGTTGATGTTGATACCACGGTAGAATAAATTGCCGTTGATGCCATCGATTAAGCTGATCCCGGTCGATGCAGCGATAATGCCCTCTAGCCCTTTTGACATCGCCATATCCTTTCTTTCACTGGCTGTGTAATGATCTGGAATGTTCTGAGACTATATGCTTTAGAGTGCAAGGCATGTAATTGTTCGCTTCACCCCAGGAGTCATATGCACAGTCTCCATGACGATCTGCCCAATTGTGCGTTGATCGTCTGTCTCGATGACAGCAATAATATCGTGAGGCCCAGTGACGGGATCCGCGGCGGTGACACTTGGTACCGCGCGTAGCGTCGCGATCACAGTGGCAACCTGCCCGGCATCAACTTCGATTAGGACATATGCCTTTGATCGCATGGATATACCTCTCCGTTGAAGCTACCATAAGCGCTAGAACGCGCCTGTTCGGTAATTGCGATTATAACATAGTCAGGTTCTACCAGTATCTAGCCACGCAATCCACGTACAAAAGCCGCAGCACCAGCGACTTGCTCTTCAGGTGGCAATGCATCCAGTGTGTTAATCAATGCACTTGCAACAATCGCACCCTCAGCGTAGCTACTCACCTGGCGTACATGAGCGGCGCTGCTGATACCGAATCCCACCACCAGTGGCAATGTAGTCTGTTTACGAACACGCCGCAAGAAATCGGGCAACCCTTCCCACAGTTCAGTGCGTGCGCCAGTAACGCCTGTCAATGCTACGCAATACAGGAATCCACTTGCAACTTGTGCTATCTCAGCGATGCGCTCATCTGGCGTTGTAGGGGCCACAAATGCAATCAGATCAAGCCCGGCTGCCTGGCAGGCCGCTTTACATCTACCAGCCTCCTCAGGTGGCAGATCCGGGATGATAACCCCATCGGCACCAGCGGCAGCGGCTTCCTGCGCAAATCGTTCCAACCCATACTGAAGAAACGGATTGTAGTATCCCATGGGGACAATTGGCACGCTTACGCCACGGCGGCGTAATTCAGCAATCATTGCAAGGCAATCTGCTAGCCGTATACCGTTTAACAAGGCCCGCTCCGAAGCACGCTGAACTGTTGCGCCATCAGCCAGCGGATCCGAGAAGGGGACCCCAAGCTCAAAGAGATCCGCACCGGCCGCTTGGAGTGCTGGTGCTAGTTCCAGCACAGAATCCCGCTCAGGGTAGCCAACCATCAGGTATGGCATGATTGCCGCACGCCCCTCGCCTTTAAGGCGAGTAAATGTTTCCGCAATTCGGCTCATGGAATTGTTACTTTCTCACTCATTATTTAGGCCAGCAGTTCTCATTCTACCAAAGTTCGGCGTATAATAGAAACAGGCAGCAATCAGGAGGCAACCAAACCCGTTATGCGTATTGCAATGTTATGTGTTCACAGTAGCCCGTTGGCCAATTTGGGTGGCAAAGAAGCCGGCGGTATGAATGTGTATGTGCGCGAATTAGCGCGTGAACTCGGGCGCCGTGGTAGTCGTGTCGATATTTTTACGCGTACTCAGGATCCAGCCACACCGCAGGTCATTCAAGCGGATCGCAATGTACGTGTTATCAATCTGCACGCAGGCCCAGCTGCTCCCTACGATAAGAATCTACTCTTGGCGTATCTCCCCGAATTCGTGAGCCGAGTGCGCTGCTTTGCGGATGCAGAAGATATTAGCTACGATGTTATTCATAGTCACTACTGGCTTTCAGGTGAGGTGGCAATCGCACTACGGCGTGCTTGGCGTGTACCAGTTGTGCATATGTTCCATACACTCGGCGCACTCAAAAACCAAATTGCGCGTGGGGCAGAAGAACAAGAAACAGCTCAACGTGTTGCGATCGAGCGCCGATTAATGCGTGAAGCCGATGCGGTTGTGGCTGCGACATCGCTAGATCGGGCGCAGATGGTCTGGCATTATGGTGCCGAAGCAGAGGCGATCCAGGTTGTGCCGTGTGGTGTCGATTTACGCCGCTTCCAACCACGTGATATGGACATTGCGCGTGCGGCACTCAATCTTCCAGCTCCGCCACATAAACTTATTCTCCTCGTTGGTCGAATCGAACCACTCAAAGGGATCGATTCGCTTATTCAGGCAACTGCACTCTTGCTCGAACGCCGCCCCGAATGGCGCGGGAACCTCAGCGCATTGGTTGTGGGTGGCGGAGCCGAGCTGGATATTGATCGTTGGAATACTGAACAGCATCGTTTGGATAGCTTACGGCATGAACATGGTATTGCGGAGTCGGTGCTCTTTATTGGCGCCAAGCCACAGGATCAATTGGCACAATACTACTCGGCGGCCGATATTGTGACCATGCCCTCGCATTATGAATCGTTTGGCATGGCTGCCTTGGAGGGCCTCGCAAGTGGACGGCCAGTTGTTGCTACCAATGCGGGTGGGCCAGCGCTGATCGTCGAAGATGGTGTCAGTGGGCTCCATGTGCCTCCAGCCAATCCATATATGCTGGCCGAACGGCTTGAGCTACTGTTAGAAGACGATACATTGCGCATTACGACTGGCCGGGCAGCTCGTGAGCGTGCGCTACGATATGGTTGGCCGATGGTTGCCTGCGATATCCTGGGTGTGTATCGCGAAGTTCTTGGCTTAGATCGTGTACGTGCTCGCGTATCGTAAGCAAGCAGTGTGGAATATGTGTCTAAGCTCTCTGCGCAATATGCTACAATAATTTGGCTCTGAATCGAACCGCGCCTGCCCGCGAATTGCAATCCAACTAGAGTAGGTGTTTTGTGTCGCGACGCCCCAAGCCTAGCCATTTTATTCTGGGAGCAGCACTCTTTATGCTGCTCACCTGTAGTGCACCCTTAGCCCCGATTGGCAGTACAACGGCCAACTTTGATTCACAAACATCCATGCAGAAACAGGTCGTCTCGGCTCAAACACGCCCTACGCTCGTTACTCAACCAGAGATTGTCGGCAATTCAGGTGACCCAACGCCATCGATGATACCGATTGTGCCAACGATCACGCCAGGAGCGACGGCGATTGCGCTTACCATTTCGCCAACGAGTGATCAGATTACGCGCTCGCTTGATCGCTATATGAACGATCTAGCCTCAAACGGCCAGTTTAGTGGTGCGATTTTAATAGCCACGAATGATCAGCCTATTTTTGTGAAAGGATATGGCCCAGCGGATCGCGTCGGACAGGTTGCAAATACCTATCAAACTCGTTTTCGCCTCGCCTCACTTACCAAACAATTCACGGCTATGGGTATCATGATCTTGCAGAGCCAGGGCCGCCTGACAGTCAGTGACCCGATTTGCAATTATCTCGATGATTGCCCGGCAGCCTGGAAACCAGTACAGATTCGGCATTTGCTAAATCATACCTCTGGAATTGTTGATTATACCGATTACCTCAGCTACGAGGAAACCGAAGGTCAGCCAGCAACGCCCCAGCAGCTTGTGGCGCGGTTTCGCGATCAGCCGCTCAGTTCCACTCCTGGCGAACTCTACGATTACTGTAACTCGGGCTATGTGTTGCTCGGCCTGATTATTGAGCGTACCTCGGGGATGAGCTACGCCGACTTTATTCGCAAGGCTATTTTTGAACCGCTTGGTATGCAGAATAGCGGTTTTGATGCAAGCGACACATTTGATCCGAGCCTAGCGTTTCCCTATTTCAGTAACGGCCAACCAGCTAGTTTTCTTAATGCCACAACACTCTTCTCTGCGGGGGCACTCTATTCAACAGTTGAAGATTTGTATCGTTGGGATCAAGCCCTCTCAACCGAGCAACTTATTCCACGTGCGCTGCTCGATGAAATATTCACACCTGGGAATGGCAGCTATGGTTATGGCTGGAAAATCGAACGCCCAGCCGGAAAGCTGCGTATCAGCCATGCTGGTAACATGACAGGGGTTTCCAACTTTAATGTTCGCTACCCCGAGCAACAGCTAACGATTATTGTGTTAAGCAACATGGAAACCACAAATGCCGCCGGGATTAGCGATTATATTGCTTCAATGATCATTGGTGGCTAGTGCCCAAGCGGGTAGTGGTGCGCTCAATTCCAGCAGGCTACGCGTATGTGGGTGCGGTAATACAAGCCGCCAGGCATGAAGCCGATGTGCGGTGAGCGTTATGCCACGCCAGGTGGTTGGCCCACCATATTTACTATCGCCTAGCAGTGGATGCCCAAGATACGCTAGATGCAACCGAATCTGATGTGTTCGGCCAGTATGTGGTGTTGCCTCGATCAGTGCTGCATCTGTGAAACGTTGCACAACGCGCACATTGGTCTGCATATGTTTAATCTTTGAGCCATCGGCTAACGCTTCACCAACCTGTTCGAATGGGTAAACACGGAACAGGCCATTGCGACTACGCCCATGGCCAGTTGTGATTATATGCTCCTCGAAATCTGGGTTGCCCAGGCAGGCTGCCAGATAGGTTTTCTGCACTTCACCAGCGCCAAAACTAGCATACATCGCCGCGTTCATAGCTGGATTCTTGGTGAGTAGTAGGACTCCCGATGTATCACGATCTAAACGGTGTGCGAGATGCAAGGTTGGAGGTGTGCCATCACGTTTGGCCAACCAGCGTAGCAATGCGCCGCGCACATGACGATTCACATCCCAGGGTGTCATCTCAACATAGGTTCCAGCCGGTTTGTTCAGCACAATCAGGTCGGCATCTTCGTAGATTACCCACGATTCGTCCACCAAGAGCTCTGGTTGTTCGCCAAGCGGTGGGCGATGAATGACGACCTGTGCGCCAGGATGCAGCACAAATGTTGGATCTTGTACGCGTTGGCGATTGACCCAAACTCCACCACGCGCAAGTAAAACACCAGCCTCTAGCCCATGGCTATGTTCCAGCCAATCGCCTAACGATTGGCCGGCCGCTTCAGTTGCAACCTCAATCCATTCGGGGCCAGTAGTCATTGAGTATCCGTAATGCTCAAGTGGCAATATACACGCGACTCCCAACGAATCCGCGATCTCGTTGTGGATGGAGTACTTTGCGTTTTTGCGCTTTGCACTTTTGCGCTTTTGCGCTTTATTCAGGCCTCGCCTACAATAGCACATGCTATGCTCAAACGTCTAATTGCTCCGCTTGCTATAGTCCTCATCGCGATTATTGCCGCAATCGGATACCAGCTCGGTCAGAATACACCTGCTACCGATCTATCGAATGTAGCGGCTTTGCCCTTGACGCAACTACCAACGGTACGTGACGCTCGCTCACCCTTACCTAGCGTACCAATGCAAGAAACGCCACTGGTGTTGCCAACGCAAGTCCCACCTGCGCCTACGTCAGATGAGCCATTGCCACCACTGGTATTTGCGCGTCAGGGACAGATCTGGCGTAGTGATGGCAACGGAGCGCCGTTATATCAGCTCACGACATTTGATCAAAGCCGAACCCCAAGCCATCCTTCAATCTCACCCGATGGTAGCCAGATCGCGTTTGTAGCCCTTATTGCACCGCCAATTACTGCGACTTTGCCACTCCCAACCTCACGGCTCTACACAATGCATCTTGATGGAAGCGATCTCAATGAGATTTGGGCACCGCAAGAAGGCATTTTGTGGTTGCCAAGTTGGGCGCCCGATAGCACCACACTCTACCTATTTGCAAATGGGACACAGAATGCACGCGGGGATGGCGATACTGAGCGCCTGCAAGTGGTACGCATTGATCTCGCGAGTTACGAACGA
The DNA here is from genome assembly GCA_031362265.1 of Roseiflexaceae bacterium. Taxonomy (GTDB): domain Bacteria; phylum Chloroflexota; class Chloroflexia; order Chloroflexales; family Roseiflexaceae; genus JANLSE01. The sequence continues at coordinate 2,436 of JANLSE010000184.1, read as the reverse complement.
ACAACAATAATAACAGGCGCACTGGATCCAACGGTCGCACGCGATGGTACGCATCTAGCCTATCTCAAATTCGCTGATGATGGTATTACCATGCGCCTAGAAGTCGCCGATCTTAATGGGAATAATCCTCAGATTCTGCTTGATGGGCGTGCCTTTCAGGGCTTCTATGCGCCGCGCTTTTCGCCCGATGGTCAGCAGATCTATGTTGCAGCGATCGGTGGCCCTGAAACTGATAACCAGGGATTTCCTCTTCCCACCCCAACGAGCCAGGATAGCTTTGAATGGCTTGCGCACATCCTGGAATCACCGCATGCTAGCGCTCATGGCGCACCCTGGGATATTTGGCGGGTTAATCTGGATGGCACTGGATTACGTAAGCTTACCAAGCTTAATGAAGATCTGCCCATGGTTGCATGCTCCCCCGATGGCCAACAAATCGCAATCATGGCCTATGGTGGCATTTACCTGATGAACCCTGATGGATCCGCGATCCGTCGGATCGATCCGCTCGGTGATCACGGCGGGCTAGATTGGGTGCGTTAATGATTGCACCACAGAGGCACAGCTAACGTCCAACTTGTGGCAACATCACCTGCACCGGTCGGCCTGCCAGTGCGCTGGGTGTGGCACCTTGGCCAATGACTTCAATCTCGGCTAATGCAGCGGGTGCGGGTGCGCCAGAACGTGTGCCGCGCACATCGGTAATGAAGAAGACCATTCGGTCGGCGGCAACTGGCCGTGTGAGCCGCACGAGGGTTCCGCCGCGTGAGAGCGCAACGACGCTGGCAACGGATTGTCGCGCACTCAGCGTTTCAGTTCCATGTAAGAAGAAGCGCAACTCCCCTGCAATCGCATAATCGCTGCTGAATCCTTCCTGCCCAGCCTCAGGCCCCACCAGCCGTACATCCAGCACTGCGATCGGTAGATCCCATGCTAATTGCACCGATTCCCCTTCACCACGTGATCCAGCTGCCATCCATGAAGGGCTGCGATCCTGGAATACTGGCGCATTGTCTGGTTCTGTTGCTTCATTACTCAGAACATAACCACGTCGGTCGTTAAGTCGTTCTGGATTGGCACCAGAACTGCTGGTTGGACGGGCCGCAGGGGCAATATTCGTCCAGCCAAATTCGGCAAATGCCTGGCCGGTTAACGAACCGCTTACATGGCCCATATGGCAGCCAATACACTGCACAACTTGTCCAGCGTGGCCGGGCGCATTTCCCTGTGCAATCGCGAGCGAACTACGATTTGCACCACGCACGATATGCCCAGAACGATCACGTAGCACAATAAATGCTGGTGTATCAGCAGGTACCGATGCTGTAAATGCGCCTTGTTTGTCCACAGGAACGGTTAACCACTTGACCGCGCGTACCTGTTCATCTGGCAAGCGCGCATTATAGGTTGAACCGCTAAATTGGGGCGCATCAATATAAATATCGGCAAACGCGACACTCCCGATTGGTGGTGAATTATTGACAAATGGGTAGTTTAGTGGCGGGTTAGCGTATACATTCGGATTATGGAGAATTGCCAGTTTTACATCACCGATTTGGAATGGGCTCCAAGCATATGCTGGGCTACCATCGCCAGCCTGCAACCCACGTGGCACATTGCCCAATAGTGGGTCATCCTCCGGCGCTGGCGGGCAGCGTGGATTACATACTGGTTGTTCTGGTAGTTGCCACTGGCCAGGTTTCTTTCCAATTGATCGTGGCACCAGCGCTTTGGCATCCAGCGCATCATATCCAGTTAAATCTGTTTTTATTGGAAGAATCGCCTGTGCTGTGCCATCAAGGGATACAATTCGAAGCTCATAGTGCAGCGCGGCACCCTGCAATCCAAGTTCGGCAGTGCGTCCACCTCGGTTATAGCGAAATGTGCCGGATTGTGGTATCTGCGAATCTGGTACACTCTGCGAAATCAGAATCCGTCCATCGGGTAAGCCACTTGGCCGGAGTGCATTGGCATTGGCTGCACGGTTTCCACCCTCCCAGCGTATTCCTGCAAGTGATTCGGTGGTATTTTCAGCCATCGCCTCTAGGCCAGGGGCTGCTACCCGAATACCGGTGAGCAGGCTTGTATGTGCCATAGATCCATCACGTTGCGTCGTGTATGCAACCAGCATACGGCCACGATAAAAGACTAATGCTGGTTGAGTCGCATTAAAGGTATCATTGCCATTATCGCTTGTGAGGTTGTCGTTGTAGCGTGGCGTCCACGCGAAGCGGCGCATATCGCTACCATCGCTATTGATGCTCATAAGATGCCAGGTATTCGGCGCATTACGGATCAGCGAGCCATCTGGTAGGCGCCCGCGTGCTGGGAGAAATGTTGTGTTGGTATTTGAATAAATGAATGTCCCATCGGGCAGATGGTAGCCAGTTATAGGAACACGTACACTCGTAGTGTTTACAACTGGTGTGCGGGTTG
>JANLSE010000176.1:0-5281 GCA_031362265.1 Roseiflexaceae bacterium | reverse complement strand
GATCTGCACATTTGTGACATAGTTAAATTCTGGGAGCGGAGTGCGTAGCTCTAATGCTGCCGCTGCTGCTCGGGCCGCATCATCCTCGTGCGCAAGTGGCGCTCCAAACCCAGCATAGAGGTAACTCCCCTTATCACCTATTGTGAGTTGCAGCATGGAGCCGCCATACCGATCAATCACACGCTCTATCCAGGTGACATAGCTGTTGAGCCTCTCGCCTGCCTGGGGATCATCGTCATAATCAATTCCGCTAAAGCGGAGGAAGAGTGCGACCGCTGGGCGCAATTCAGTAAGGAATTCGCCCAGACCACCACGCAGCCGCTCATAGACAGGCGGGAGCAGCCAGGGGCGAATCTGTTCATCGGTGAGTGCTTGGCGATCAAGTGTTGGCCATGGCAACGGGTCTACCAGCCTATTCATGCCAGTGAGTACCGCAAAGCGTTCGCCGCTTTCATGGTTATCGCGCCACATGCTGATCTGAGCTTCATTGTTAAGGTTAGCTGCTGCAATTTCGTCGAGCACAATCTCGCCACGCTCAGCATGGTGCTCTGCATTGGCCAATCGATCGAGGAGGCTCCCAGCCAATGCATCTACGAGTTGAATTTGAGGATCACCAACGATGAAACGCCGTGCAGAGCCAGCTGCTACTGCAACTTTAATTGCCAGTGAAGCAGTTGCCGTACCAGCAATAGTAATATGAGCAAATGCTTGCATTACCTGCTGAATCGCCAGTGCACATGTTGCAGCACGGGCAGTTGCCGATTGATTGCCGATAGGAGCTATCTCGGGGCTAGTTGTTTGTGCCAAACCGCCAGCTCCTAACCCATTCTCATCGAACCAGCAGGTTACCGCATCACCGCTAAATGCAATTACACTGCCGCCATATCGATCAATCTCGGCGACTACCGCATCGTACACGCGGTTAATCTGGCCAGCCAATTCCTCCGCCCCGCGTTGCGGCCCAAGCGCGCGCAGCAATGTCTCCGTTAGTGGTGTGAACCCCGAAATGTCGGCAAACAGTGCTGCACCTTCGGTTTGCTCTGGTAGCGCCTCGCCGGCCACCAGAGCAAACCTTCGGTCGGTTGGAATATAGGCTAAGAGGGATTCCATGGTTTTACCTAAACTAAAGGCTAGTACCACCGTTGTTCGGACAACGCAGAGACAAAAAGACGCAAAGGGCAAAGATGGAGAGGCGATAGCAACTATTACCACTACACCTATGCGCCTTTGCGTTACCCAAAGGGTATCCGGCGTTTGGTTCTCCTAGTACGTGCTCTCGCCTTATTCAAAAGGTATTGAGCCTAGTACACCATTGCAAAGTCGATAACGAGTCGGGTGTCCTTTAGGCGGCTGCGTAACCGTTGTTCCCCTATCTTACAAACTTGAAGTTTGCCTTGTGCTCAGTGCCATCCTTCAGTTTGATAGTAAACTGGCGACAGGTGTTCTTCCAGGCAACATCTGTTTTCCAGAAGTAGATATACCGATTCGTGGGTGCGAAGAATATGAGGACTGAATAGGATGAGGATGAGCTCTCCTGTTCGGCGATCATATTGATTGTCGGGTATGTCGGGCAGGCAATCGACTCCGATTTTGGATACCCAGGTGCCATAATGTCTAGGCCCTTATACCCACCTAGGCTAAAGCGGAATGGGATCCACCAACCAGCTTTCACCTGATTAAACGTTGGTAGATTCGAAACTGGTGCATAAAACCCTGCAAAGCTATAAACGACATTGTAACTCGCATTTGCAGTTGCCGCCAATCCGGCTCCATTTGTTGCCGTACAGCTTACACTCTTGGCACCAACACTGTTCGTTACGAGTGCCGCACAGCTAGCAGAAGCGATCCCTGAGATGTTGTCGGTGGCGTTGGCACTCGCTACCGCACTGCCGCCCAGAATAATTGTGTTTGGCGTGACAGTTGGGTAGAGTACTGGTGGTGTCGCATCGCGCTTAATCGTCACCGATTGCGATGCGGTTCCACCTGCGCTGGTTGCACTACAGTTGAGCGTAACGCCAGTTGTGTCATTACTGATGACTGTAGTAGCGCAGCCTGTGGTGGAGGTAATTGTCGATTCTGTGTCTACGACAGTCCAGCTCACCGTGACATTACTGGTGTACCAGCTATTTGTGCCGAGTGTCCCGCTAATTATCGGTGTTATGACCGGTGGTGTGCTATCTTGTACTGTCAAATTCAACGTCGAGTCAGCGGCCGATCCAGCATAGAACCGATCGGTTAGATTAATACGCGGGCTCGGTAATGTGATGTCATTGCCGAAATTGGCTTGCACCGTATACGTACCAGCTGGTATTGTCAGTATTCCCAGTGAAGCCTGGCCATTTCCATCGGTCCGCACCGCGATTCTAAACGTTGAGTCGCCACTTGTGAAGACGAATAGTACGGTATGATTGATGAGTGGTTGATTGTGTCCATCTTTAAGGGTGGCAACAATCCCACTATCACTACCGACATATGCGTTGGCAGTTGCGGGTGTAATCGCCAGTGTCGTTGGCTGTTTTGCAAGTATCAGCGGGCTTGATGCTGTCGAAGCCTTATAGCTTGCCGTACCAGCAAAGGCTACCTGGATGGGCAGGGTGCCAGGTGCTGTTGGTGCTGCTTGTAGTGTCAGCTTGGCTTCTGCTAGGCCAGTATTATCGGTGATTGCATTGACTTGTTGTGTGCCAGAGCTGAAGCTCACAACCTGATCTGCCAGCCCAGTAGCGCCACTCGTCAGCCGCGCCTGGAGAGTCACTGTGTCCAGGTAGTTAGCCGTGCTAGGTGGTGTAAGGAGCGTCAGACTGGTTGCGGCCGCTGCTGGTTGGTTTGCTGCTTGTTGTGATGGCGCACCTGGGTCGACACCTGGCTGGTAGTATTCACCAAAGTTTGTTGATAGACTGACCATGCCGATACCGCTGGCAGCCTGAACAATGAACCGTACTGTTGAGGCTAGTGTGCCTTCAGGCAGGCCAAGCGTGCCTGTCCACAAGGTCGGGTCGCTGCTATCTTGCGTTAGGTCAAGCGAGCGCCACTGCCCAGCAAACCCACCACCTTCTGAGGTATAGGTCACCCAAACGGCCTGGGTACCTGCAAGCGCCGTATCTGCTGTTACATTGATGCGGAAGCCGACGCTACTGCTATTGTCGCTCGAGCCAACATGTGCAATTGCGGGTGGTGCAGCATTTGCGGCCGCGCCAGTCTCTTTGCTGTAGAACAGCCGCATGTTCATGCGTGTATATGTACGGAGTGTGCCAACTGCCGATACTGGTGAGTTAGAGCGATACTGGCCAGGCTTGAGCATGAGATTGGTTGCGCCATTTGGATCAGCCAGTAAATCATAGTAGTTGGTAGCCCAGGGTTGGGTCGGGAAGAAGACATCCGAAATGAAGGTTGGTTGCACGCTAGCAACTTCGGTTGCAGGCATACTATTCAGCGGGCGGAAATTCGGGCTATCAGTGTAATCGCCCTCGCGGAAGCCTGCGCCACGTAGTACATAGCCCGGCTCAGTGGCTGGCGCGCTCACATCGTATATTGCGAGCGGCAGGATCGGTTGCGCTGGGCGTACCACCGAGCCATCTTTACCAGCTACTGCTGTAGCCGTGAAGCTTGTATTGGTGGTGACGTCGGTTAGCGTTTTGTTTCTGGTCGTCACGGTTGTCGCGAGATTTACATCCGCTACTTTGAGGTTCAGGGCTGTTCCTGGTTGGCTGCCAACCGGCGCAATTGCCGTAACAATTGAATTGGTATTGGCAGGTGTGAGTCGCGCACCTGGCATGTTGATACTCAACATAGGCAGGCCGAAGATTGTTGAGACCAGAATACTCTTCTTCATCACACCATCGATCTCAACACCACTCGCCGCCAGGTACTCACGTTTGGCTTCCATAAGTGCCTTGCCAACTGCGATAGCGCCGGTGCCGGTGCGCAGTTGACGCGAGAAGCCCAAGTAGAGCCGCTCGCCGTATTCCATGCCCTCACTATCGCCATATTGGAAGCCAGTGCCTGCGATCAGCAGTGCTCCTTTACGAGCCATGGCCTGCGCCCAATCTGGCTTGCCAGTGATACCTGGAACGATTTGCGCTTCTATTGGGTTATATCCAGCGTGGCAACCAATGCTATAGATGAGTGTGTTTGAGTAGATCGCCGAGGATGCCAAAATCTCACTCGCACTGACACCAGTCTTATAATCGGCAGCTTCGGCACGATCTGCGGAGAAGTGCCCAGCTAGGTAGATTAGATCATTCTGAGGGCCAGTTAGTTTTGCCTTCAGTTGCGAACCTGTCCAGGCACCAGCATCGTTCTGGCCAATAGTTTGTGCAATCACCAATTGGTCATCAACAGAACCATTGGCGCCTAGACCACTGCGCAATTCGCTGACGATGGCAAGTGTACTATCCTCTAGGTACCCGTAGCTTGTGGCCAGTGCGCGTGTTGGTGCGTTCGGGCGTGCGCCACTACCAGCAAGCGTGCCGCTCAGGTAGGTATTTACCTGGATGACCGCATCGCCAGCATTCTCGACGAGACGACCGACTGCCAGATCTGGGATTGGAAGCGTGCTATCGCTCAACGAAATCTCACTCTTGGCACCATATGCATCCTGGCCAAGCATGTAATCAAGGCGCAAACTGGCCTGTGATGGGGTGTCGTCAAGTACAGGTGGGTAGAAGTCCGATTCCTTCGAAACTTCGGCAGGATCCGGGTAGCGGAAGAATGGGAACACATCATCGCTACCAACGAGTACCACATATTCAAGCGGATTACCAGCTGCGCGGTATTTGCCAACAATATCCTTCGCTGCTTGCGCAACGAGGTTTTGGGCATATGGGCAACCTTTGTTTGCATCTGCCTGTGTACGTGCACCGACAACCCGTGCATCGCTGCCAATATCGACAACTACGCCAGCTACTTCGCTACGATTCTTCAAGAGGTCGAGGCTATTCCGCAAAGCCGTCTTATCAGAATCCGTGCCAGTCATTCGCGCGATGTCGGTCAAAATAATCGTCTTGAAATTGCCGTTTGTTGCGACAGTATTGCTTGTAGGTAGTGCTGCATTGACATTAACACAATCACCAGCGGCTAAGGTCACATTGAGTGTAAACGCAGTAGTTGGATCAAACGCTCCATTGCGTCCATTTACTCGTACATAGTATGTGCCCGTATTGTTCCAAGTATTCAGCACAATACTCTCACCGCTCGTGCCATCACGTGCCGAGAAGCCAACTACACTCTGAATCTGAGCATTGGAGAAGGCTGCCGGGTTGGAGAAGGCTGCCGGGTTGGAGAA
>JANLSE010000161.1:0-7903 GCA_031362265.1 Roseiflexaceae bacterium | reverse complement strand
AAGAATGGCGACCACAATTACAACTGGCTCGATCCATGGACTGGCCGCGCCGAACCCTGGGATGGCAATGGCCATGGAACCCATACGCTTGGTACTGTCCTTGGCAGCGGCGGGATCGGGGTTGCACCCGGCGCAACATGGATCGGCTGTGCAAATCTGGTACGCAATATTGGTAACCCTCCCGATTACCTGCGCTGTATGCAATTCATGTTGGCTCCCTATCCAATTGGTGGCAACCCACTACACGATGGTGACCCAGCACGTGCCGCAGATATCAGTACGAACTCCTGGGGATGCCCGCCCATCGAAGGTTGCGATCAGGAGTCGCTCCTGCCAGCTGTAAAAGCATTGCGCGCTGCTGGTATTTTCTTCGTTGCCGCAGCTGGTAATGAAGGGAGCGAATGCAACTCATTACAAACACCGCCTGGCAACTATCAGGCACTGATCTCGGTTGGCGCAATCGACAGATCGAGTGAATTGACCGACTTCAGCAGTCGTGGCCCGCTAACCGATTCGCCCGATGGCCGCATTGGGCCAACCATCCTGGCTCCTGGCGATGGTGTTCCATCTGCCTGGCCAGGTGGCGGCTATGAGTCACATAGCGGCACCTCTATGGCAACTCCGCATATTGCTGGCGTCGTTGCGCTCATATGGTCAGCTAACCCAGCCCTTCGTGGTAATATTGATGCGACAGAACAAATATTGATTGATACCGCCCAACCATACGAGGGCTCGCTAGTGGGATGTGGCCCATCTGGCTCCGCATTGCCAAACGCCGAAAGCGGCTATGGTATCGTCGATGCGTATGCTGCCGTTCAACGCGCAATGGGGAAGTAGGGGAGCGCAAGAGCGCAAGAGCGCAAGAGCGCAGAGCCTGTGAATAGCATTTGAATGTTTTGCGTTATGCGTTATGCGCTATGCGTTATGCGTTATGCGTTATGCGTTGTGCGTTGTGCGTTATGCGTTATGCGTTGTGCGCTATAAACCTCTAATTCTGTGAGAATTCGTTATGTGGCAATCCTACGACCAACCAACATCGCTGCAAGATGTGCTGCAGTTACTTGCTGAGCATCCAACTGCACGGCTTGTCGCTGGCGGAACCGATCTTATAGTCGAACTACGGCGTGGTTTCCGACCAACCGATACATTGATCGACCTCTCGCGGATCGAGCAGTTGCGTTATGTGGTGCTTGATGGCAGTACGATCCGCATTGGAGCCTTAGCTACCCATAATGATGTGATTGGATCGCCACATGCACTACGCATGCTGCCACTTGCGCAAGCAAGCCGTGAAGTGGGTGCACCACAGATCCGCGCTGCCGCAACAATCATTGGCAATCTCGTCACGGCGTCACCCGCCAATGATACAATCTCAGCGCTGATCGCCCTGAATGCCGAAGTCGAGATTATCGGTGCCGCTGGTACACGGGATCTGGCACTCAGTGACTTCTATCAAGGTGTGCGTCGAACATGCCTACAGCCAGGCGAGCTTGTACGCGAAGTGCGATTCCAGGCACTGAAGGATACTGAGCGTGGCATCTTCCTCAAACTAGGTCTACGGCGCGCCCAGGCAATCTCGGTCATCAATGTTGCATTGGTATTGGATGGTAGCGCAACCCAAGATTCGTTTGCAATTAGTGATGCCCGGTTCGCATTGGGGTGTGTCGCCCCAACAATTGTGCGTTGTACAAAGGCGGAAGCATTCCTGATCGGAAAACAGCTAGACCCTGAAACGATCACCACTGCAAGCCAGCTCGCTCTGGAAGCAGCTACCCCAATCGATGACATCCGTGGATCGGCTTCCTATCGCCGTAGCGCAGTTGCTGCTCTCGTTACCGCTGGCCTGGAGCAAATTGCGACAAATCGCCACACCACAAACTGGGAAGCACAGCCAGTACTCCTGGAGACGACAAGAACCGTACAGTATTCAGAGCCAAGCGATCTACAGGCACCGCAGGGGGCACTTCAGCTACACATAAATGGCCGCGCATACACACTGCCACACGCTCAGACACGCACCCTGCTCGATGCATTGCGTGAAGATGCTGGCATCACCGGAGTAAAAGAAGGATGTGCCGAGGGTGAATGCGGGGCATGTACTGTCTGGCTGAATGGCCGCGCAGTGATGGCATGCCTCACGCCAGCAGCTCAGGCCGATGGCAGTACCGTAACGACAGTTGAAGGGTTAGCGACCGCAGGGCAACTTCATCCAATCCAGCAAGCTTTTATCGAGCATGGCGCAGTACAGTGCGGTTTCTGTACACCAGGCTTCCTATTGGCTGCCGCCAAACTTCTTGAAGAACATCCACAACCAACAATTGCTCAAATTCAAACCGCAATCAGTGGCAATATCTGCCGTTGTACTGGCTACAAACAGATTATCGAGGCAGTAAGCGCGGCAGCCATGAAATAATAAAGCACGGCGCTGGAGCGCTGAAACATCACCTGATTTTCTTGCCTTCTTGCCCTGTATTGTCCAATTGTACAAGTCTGTCGCTCTTGGTTTTGTGAGATCTTTATGTCAACACTTATTGGTGCTTCACTAGTACGACCCGATGCGCTTGCAAAAGTGATGGGCGTAGCACAATATCCATCCGATTTAATTACTTCCTCCATGTTGCGGTTGAAGGTTGTTTTTGCTCATCGAGCACATGCGCGCATTATCACAGTCGACACCCATGCGGCATCCAGTTACCCTGGCGTGGTTGCTGTTCTTACCGCAGCCGACGTACCATCAAACGCGTTTGGCCTTGTTGAAGCCGATCAACCGCTCTTGTGCAGCGATCTGGTAAGGTTTTATGGCGACCGTGTGGCGCTGGTGATTGCCGAAACCCAAACGGCTGCCGATGCTGCTGCACACCTAGTACAGGTAGAATATGAAGAACTGCCTGCCCTAAGCGACCCGCATATAGCGATGCAACCCGATGCGCCATTGGTACACGCGCATCGTAACAACAATATTCTCTCGCGCTGTGATATGCGTAAAGGCAATATCGAAAAGGGCTTCGCCGATGCCGATATCATCCTGGAAGGGGAATTTAGCACAACCTGGCAGGACCATGCCTTCCTACAACCCGAAGCTGGTATCGCCTTTTATGATGACCAAGGCCGCCTCGTCATTGAGACCGCTGGTCAATGGCTACATGAGGATCGGCGCCAGATAGCTTCGCTCCTGCAACTACCCGAAGAACAGGTTGTTATCCGCTATGCCACCATCGGTGGCGCATTTGGTGGCCGGGAAGATCTCACGATTCAGCCATTTCTTGCACTTGCTACCTTCCACACCAAGCGCCCAACCGCCATCATCTGGAGCCGCGAAGAATCACTGATTGGCCACCATAAACGGCATCCCGTAACGATTAGTTGCCGTTGGGGCGCGCGTCGTGATGGTCGCATCACTGCGGTACAAGCCAAACTTGTTGCGGATGGTGGCGCGTATGCCTCCACAAGCTCCGAAGTACTGAAATGCCTGGCGCTCTTTGCCAGTGGTTGTTATGATGTCGAACATATTCATGTCGACTCCTATGCGGTCTATACTAATAATGTGCCAAGCGGCGCGTTTCGTGGCTTTGGTGCGCCCCAAGCCCAATTTGCGAGCGAGAGCATGGTGACACGGCTTGGCAATGCACTTGGTATCGACCCAATCGAGATGCGGCGCATCAATCTGTATCGCGAAGGATCAATTGAACCAACCCAGCATCCACTCCCAAAAGGCGTCAGCGTTCGTGAGTGCCTCGAAGCAGTAATAACCGAGCTTAAAAAACGTCAACCAGTAACGCTCCAACATGCTCCCAACTTGTCACCCAATCAGCTGGTTACTGCTCGTGCTTGGGGCATTGCCTGTGGCATAAAGAATCTCGGCTACTCATTTGGCTACCCAGAACAGTCCACTGCGACTGTTGAGCTCTTTGGGTCAAGCGCGATTGAGCATGCCATTGTACGGGTTGGCGCCGCTGATGTTGGGCAGGGCACACACCTGATCCTCGCGCAGATTGCAGCAACCACCCTTGGCATTTCATTCGAACAGATACAGATGATCACAAGCGACAGCAGCGAGGCACCCAATGCTGGCTCGGCATCGGCCTCACGGCTAACGATCATGGCTGGGCGAGCGGTTCAGGATGCAGCGCAGGCAGCATTGCGCGATTGGCAGAGCGAGGAACGTCCGGCACGTGCAACAGTCACATATCATGCACCGCGAACAACCGATCAAGATCCAAACAGCAAAGCTGGGGTGCCAAATTACGCCTATGCCTATGTGGCGCAGGCCGTCGAAGTCGAGGTCAACCGCCGTACTGGTGAAGTTCGCGTGCTAACAATTCTCAGCGCCCATGACGTTGGCCAAGCAATCAACCGCCAGCAGGTCGAGGGCCAAATCATTGGCGGCCTAGCGCAGGCGCTTGGCTATGCTCTTACCGAACAATTTCAAATGCGTGATGGCAATGTGCTCACTCCGGGTTTCAGTTCATACCTTCTGCCCACCGCGCTCGACATGCCACTGGAAATCGTGCCAATCATCCTTGAACTCAATGATATGAATGGCCCATATGGTGCGCGTGGCATGGCCGAACTACCACTCGTCCCATTTGCCCCGGCAATTGCCAGTGCGATTCATGCGGCTACTGGGGCATGGGTTTCGCAGCAACCCTTCACGCCAGAGCGGGTGCTGAAAGCCATTCAGGCGCAACAGGAATAATCGCTCGTTACTTCCATTTTGCCGCTAGATCTTTTGTCTCTATAGGAGAACAACTCATGAAGCTTGGCGTGACCTTTCCACAAACTGAAATTGGCAGCAATCCAGCCGATATCCGCGAGTATACACAGGCAGTTGAAGCTATGGGATACCGCTTTATCATCGCATATGATCATGTCCTTGGCGCAGCCACCGACACACGCCCAGATTGGGATGGGCCTTACAATAGTGAAACCCCATTTCATGAGCCGTTTGTGCTCTTCAGCTATATGGCGGCGATCAGTAGTACGCTCGAATTTGCGACCAGTGTCATCATCTTACCGCAGCGCCAAACCGCACTGGTAGCCAAACAGGCTGCTGCATTGGATGTGATCAGTGGCGGGCGCTTCCGCCTTGGAGTAGGCGTTGGTTGGAATTCAGTTGAGTATGAGGCACTTGGCGAGGAATTCAGCAATCGTGGGGCGCGTTGTGAGGAGCAGATTGCGGTCCTACGAGCACTCTGGAGCAACACCGCAATCACATTTCGTGGCCGCTGGCACACAATCGATAATGCCGGTATCAATCCACTGCCACCACGCCGAAGCATCCCGATCTGGATCGGCGGCTACAATGAACTCATTTTGCAACGTATCGCGCGGCTTGGTGATGGCTGGACCGCCTTCCGCGCACCGGATAACGCCATGCGTGAGGCACTTGGCCGACTACAGAACTACACGATCGCAGCAGGGCGCGACCCAGAGAGTATTGGTATCGAAACACAACTAACGCTTCACAGAACTCCAGAGGCTGAGTGGCCGAGTTTCATCGAAAACTGGCGTAGCTTAGGCGCACGCTACTTGGCAATCAATACAATGGGTTGTGGGTTTACTCGCTTAGACCAGCACCTAGATGCATTAAGAAAGGTAGTGAACATGTAAGAGCGCCAGTATAGAAGTATGGCATCAAAACCATGCTTCTATGCTCGTATCGTTACATGCGCTAAGCAACTATGCCCCACGTTTCACTTACATGGATCGCTGAGCAGCGCTTTCTTGGTGTCGATAGCGGCAACCACAGTATCATCCTCTCAGCACCTCATGATGTTGGTGTGAAACCCGCCGAGACACTGCTGATTGCATTGGCAGCCTGCGCATCGTACGATATCGTGGCCATCATTGCTAAGCGCCGTGCCGTGCTTCAGCGCCTTGTAGTATATATACATGCCAAACAAGCCGAAAAGCCGCCACGCGCGTTCATAGCAATCGATCTGCGCTTTGAGGTTACCGCTGATAACCTCAGCGAAGTTCAACTACAGCGGATTGTGGACCTCGCCCTCAATCGCTACTGTACTGTGCGCGCCTCACTCTCGCCAAGTATTAATGTTACGTTTGAAGCAGTGCTACTTGGCGAGTAACGGAGCGATGGAGCATTGAAGCCGGAGGCCCTTTGGGCGAAGCATTGGAACGATTACTCTATCGTTATGTCTCCTTGTCTGTTGCGTTCTTGCGCTCTTGCGCTCTTGCGCTCTTGCGCTCTTGCGTCATTCCAACTCACGGTACACTGCCTCTACTCCATCCAACATGCGGTCGATGGTAAAGAATTGCTGCACCCGTTGGCACGCCTGTGCTCCATAACGCTCACGCAAGCTAGCATCACTTGCTAGCGTGTTCAGGGCTAGTGCCAGAGCCTGTGGATCATTTGGCGGTACAACGATACCTGTCTCACCATGCTGATTGACCCAACTTGTGCCAGTGCCAAGTTCGGTGCTAATGCATGGCAAGCCACTTGCAAGCGCCTCGAGTTGTGCTATGCCATACGCTTCGGCGCGCAGATGTGAAGGCAGCACAAAGAAATCTACTGCGCGGTGTAAGGCCGCAAGATCGGCATCTGGAACATCACCAAGGAAGTGGGCACGTTCTGCGATCCCAAGTTGTTGAGCTTGAGCCAATAAGCGCGGATATTCTGGCCCAGTTCCGCCAATCGCTAGAGTTACCTGTGGCGCGTTGTGTAATGCTTCTAGCAACACATGTAACCCTTTATAGTAGCGTAAGCGTCCAACAAAGAGCGCCACCGGGCTAGGACCAAACCTGCCACGAAACGCTGCAATGCGTCCAGAATCAGCCTTCTCAAAACGTGTTGGGTCGATCCCAAGTGGAACCACACTGCATTTTGTTGCACATCGGCGTAGAAATGGTGAGCTCGCAATATAGGCCGGGCTTGAAGCCAGAATCCGATCAGCCCGTGCCAGGGTTCGCTCCAGAAGTGGTTGGTAGAACCGTAGTAAGGTTTGCTGGCGAACAATATCGCTCTGGTAGCTAATCACCAAGCGCGGATGCCCAGGAACCAGCATTGCCGCCAGATCGGCAGGGGGATAGGGGAATTGAAGATGCACAATATCAATGTTGGGTAAAGTTCGCGCCAGACGTAACATCGCAAGGCTGAGAGGCGTTGAGGCGGCATGAGTGGTACGCGCTGCACGAATAATTGTCAAACCTGGGCGCTCTTCAATTGTTGTCTGGCGATCCTGGCTTGCCACCAATACCGTCACCACATGCCCACGATCAGCTAAGCCCTCGGCAAGATCGCGCAGATGATGCTCGATCCCACCAATCACCGGCGGGTAATCTTTGTAGATGTGCAGTAGACGCATACTGACCGATATAAACATAAACACCTAGCAATATGCCAGGTGTTCACAATTCTTCTAAGGTAATTGGTGGGCGATACTAGACTTGAACTAGTGACCTCTACGATGTCAACGTAGCGCTCTAACCAACTGAGCTAATCGCCCGACCCGCGAAATATAGCATATCTTTGCGCAGGATGCAAATATCAGGTTGTATGTTACTGAAATACAAATCACGCTGTCTCTACTGATCAGTGGCACCCACACGCCGCTATCTCCATGTTATAATCCACCACACTGATGATTGCCAAGCGAGGCGTATTCGTGTCACGCGCGGAACCTTCCCCACCTAGCCAGCCACGAAAGCGGCGTAAATATACATTGTCACGTAGTTGGGTGGCCTTCTATACAACATGTGGTCTGATTATCGTTCTGCTCCTGGTCGCACTCGTTGCAACGCTGTGGCGCCGGGCGGATTCTGCATTGGCAGATATTCAGCAGGAAGATCCACGTCTGCGTGTCACCCGAACACTGGAGCCATTACCTTCGGTGACACCCGAGACAAATGCTGCGGTTGCCTTACCAACAATGCGTCCTACTGCCGC
>JANLSE010000140.1:0-2406 GCA_031362265.1 Roseiflexaceae bacterium | reverse complement strand
GTTGATAACCACTCACACGGAACGTGCAGTATTGCAGCCTAAGGTTGTGCAAGAACCACTGGTTGCGCACTTTGTTGTTGTCTAACGTGTGGTGGGCATGCTTCAGAAGACATCTCGATACACAAAACTTTTAGTGCTATTTGGCCAAAGCTGCTGGCGTTCGGGGAATGGGTTCATCTGTACCTTCAATCAATATGTTTGCTTTGTGTTGCCATGGATGGTTGCACTGCCGCAACATGATTGATCTTCTTTCTACTCCTCCCTTCCCGCAGATATGTTCCTCTTTGCCTCTAGAAGAGGCAAGGAGCGTTGGTTTTATCTCATTCGGAGGAGCATTGTATGAACGAAAGACGACCAACCCTGGCGACTCTGTTACGAGTAGGGCTGCTTATTGTAGTCGCATTGGCAGGGCTACCTACCCAAGCTGCGCAAGTAGCCCACGCTGCCAGTTCCACACTCTATATCCGTGCTGTCAGTGCACGTACAGAGCCAAAGTGGCCGGACGCTGCAGCAGGTGCCCCTGGTATTGTGCAGGGCGCTGTTATATCCGAGTATAAGTACATTATTAATGCCGACAATGTTGGTGACCCTAGCCAAGCACGCAATGCGGGCTGCTCACCAGCGAATGCAAACTATCCGGCGAACTGCCAATGGCCGTCGATCCGTGCGCAAACTAGCGCAGCCCCAATTGTGGCACAGGGCGATCAGACAACCCTGAACCAGAGTCTTGGGCTGGATCTACCGAATGGTAACTACCTGATTTCGGTGATGGCCGATGGATACAAGATCGATGGCGCGCATTTCACTATTCCGCTTGCCGATACAACACCGGTTGAGGTCGCGCTTCAGCCTTTGCCGCTGCCAGCTGCTACAGTCCGCGCACAGGTCTTCGAGGATAACGCGCCGGTTAACAGCGGCCCGGATCTTCCCGCAGAGCAAGGATTAGCTGGATTTCGTGGTGTGATTACCGATAGCCTCGGTGAGGTAACCACCGATGTGTATGGCAATCCGCTCTGTACAAAGTATGAGACTGATCTCAACGGTGCTGTCATTCTTGACGAAACAGGTAGCCCGACAGCGATTGCTGGTACGGGCGGTTCGTGTTATAGCGATGCAAATGGCATCATTGAGATTCCAAACCTTGGCCCAAATCGATATGCCCTTTCAGCGATCCCACCCGATGGCTCCAACTGGGTGCAGACAACAACGCTTGAAGGAAATCACGACTGGGACAGTTGGGTTCAAGAGGGTGCCACTGGGAATGATACTGAGTTTGCCATTGCAGGCGAACCGTTTCCAGCATCAATTGTTGGCTTCGTAAAGCCCAGACAACTACCAAATAATCCAGCAGTTACTGGTGAGATTAAGGGTGTGATTGATGCTGTGAAGGTGTACGCGCCGCTCAACGGTGGGTTGCCATATAACGGCGGTATCTGGGGCGGCCTCTCTGGTACCAAGATCGATAAGCCGATCGAAAATCCCTGGGTCGCATTGAGTGATCTCTCGAATGGTGATCAGGCTGTCTATGTTGGCCAGGGTGACGCAAATGGCTCATTCGATATTAAGCATGTGCCAGATGGGAACTATATCCTCACCTACTGGGATGGGCCACAAACCTATATCCTCGATCTGGTGAATGTAACCGTCAAGAATGGAGAGGTTGTTGATACAGGGGTACTCTTCCTCACTGGCTGGTTTACCACGATCAGTGGGTATGTGTTCAACGACATCAATAGCAATGGCATACGTGATCCTGGTGAGAGTGGTATAGCTGGCTATGCGGTTGCACTGAAACGCCGCTCAAACACCCTCATGGATCGCGGATCGGTTGTAGTAACTACCGACGTGAATGGCTATTATGTGCTGGAAAATGCCTACCCACTGACGCAATGGCTCGTGCTAGAGGCATATAGCGACCGCTATCACACAACCGGTGTGACCTACCAGACCGATACGCAAACGACGCCAACGACTGTCCTTGGTGCTGGTGTTGACGTAAATGTGCTCCCGATCATCGGGCAATCCGGCCAACTCGATTGGGGTGTACAGGCGTATGCGCCCGGTACCAATGGTGGGATTGTTGGTACGGTTAGCTACGATACCACCCGCAATGAGCTCGATCCACGCTTTGCAGCAGTGGAAAATTGGCAGCCAGGTATTCCAGGGCTGGATGTGAACCTCTACCAGCCGGTAGTATGTGACGACCCCGAGACACAGAGCTGTGATGCTGATGGCTTCTACCAACTCGCCGCAGATGGTTCATATCTCAAGGGCATGTTGGTGAACACCTATATCACAGAAACATGGGCTCGCCCCAAGGATTGCCAGGCGCGTGATGTGAATGGCAACTCCGTCGATCAGCAGGTGCTCCCGCCAGCAACTGGTGGTTATGATTGCCTCGAAGGC
>JANLSE010000120.1:0-22905 GCA_031362265.1 Roseiflexaceae bacterium | reverse complement strand
TTTACACAATACCCAACGTCGATCAGCGTGGCGTGCGGATTGTTGCCCTTGCCCAAACCCTGGTGTTGGCGCAACAATCTCTGGTGCTGAGGCTGGCTGTTCGATCACCTTATGATTGAGCGGATCAAACATCTTGATGATTTGTCCATCCACCTCGATCGCATATGGAATAAGGATCGCACCACCAAGCATGTTGGCGATCCCTTCAGCAATCGTTGTTTTGCCATTACCAGGAGGGCCATACAGAAAGAGTGAACGTGCTGAGTTTGCTGCTGGCCCAATCTTGTCGAGCATACGCTCATTCACAACGATATGCCCAAAGGCACGCTGGACAGTCGGAGCATCGACAATAAGTTCGCCGATCGCCTGGCGCTTTGCAATCTCAATATATTCATCAAGTGGAACTGGCGCTGGCCCAGCATACTGCGAACGCGCCAGCACCTCAGTAACTTTCAGTCGCCCTTTTGTGGCAATAACATACTGGAAGGCACGCTCGTTGAAACCACCCTGTGACCCAATAATATCAACAAGCTCCTCAAGCTTCAAAAATTCGAGGACTTTATCGAGCACACCAAAGAATGGTAGCTTGGTGACTTCACTGATCTGCTGTGCCGGGATATTGCCATAGAAATAGATCACCTTTAGCACGAGATCGGTTAGAAATCCCATGCCTAGGCCAGTTTCTGCAATCGATTCTGGCTCTGCAGGTAATGTCGGAGTTGCCCCGCGTGGTTGCCCAGCTGGCTGGCTCGATTGTGCTGCAGGTGAAAGCTCACGTAGCTGAAAGGTCATGCATCCTCCTCCTGCTCATGGTCATCCTGGGCATGGGTCCAGGGGCCAGGGCGCGATGCGCTAATCGCCTCAACTGGGGTGATCGAAAGGATATGTTCAAATGCTACCAGAAGGAAACTTGTACGATAGACAAAATCGTCGGTTGTGGCATTATACACTTTTGCGTCTGTTACAGGAAGGAAACGCGAAGTGTCCTCATTAATTTCATCCTTCAGGCGTTTATCCGGGCGAACATACAAATAGCCAATCACATGCTGGTCGACAGTTCGTATCAGCGCCTGCATAGCGTCCTTCGCCACGCGTGGCGTAAAGAACTTACCCTTTTCATCGATACGCACGTCCATGAATGCTCCTCAGATGCAGTTGTGCGGACACGTAGAGGCCGAACGATCATGATCGTTCGGCCTCAGTATAGGATGGATTGGCGCGGATCGCAATAGTACTTCTATTCTTCGCCCATATCCTCTTCCTCATTAATATCCTGCTCAATCTCGTCGAGGCCGATATCTTCCTCTTCGTTACCGAAGCTCTCCTCCTCAACCTCCTCGCGATCGTCGTTGCTATCGTCATCATCCATAAGATCATCGGCATATTCATCGTAGGCAGCGCCAGCGATATAGCCCCCGCGGAGTGCGCCTTCACTCAGTTTGCCAGGGAACGAAACCCGATCCCGCATGGCAGGTGATTGAAAGATTTCACGTAGCAACAGTCGGATCTGATGCCCTGCTTGCGCAACAGCCGCAATATAGCGGTTGCCTCCCGCCGTAAGCTCAATCAATCGTTGTGCCAGTTTTGGCTCCAAGCGGCCAATAATATTGCCCTCAGCATCAATCACATTGATATGGCGCTCATTAATTTTGAGTGAAACCTTCTCACCGGTAACGACAGTTGCGCCACCACTACGACGCGGGACATCTACTAGAGTCGTGATAGCGGTTTTGCCGATTTCGGTAATAAACATACGGAGGTCAACCAATTAGCGGCCTGCTCGTGAGGGAATGGACGATCCACGCGAGATCAATTCCTCAAGGCGCTCAGAGTTTTTGCGTGCAATTGGATTATTTGGCGTAATACGTAGCGCGTTGCGATAACAATTGCGTGCGTTTTCTAGCTGGCCCAATTCAAAATAGGCCTTACCAAGTCGATTAAGTGTGTCGGTATCCTCACCCAGTTCAAGGATATGCCGGTTGATCACAGCCGCTTCTTCCCAACGGTTATTTGCCGCGAGCTCTACCGCTTGGTTTTGTAGTCGCCGACGATGGCGAAGCTTATCATCCTGTTTTGTCACAACAGCTCCTTTTATCTGATCTCGCGTACTATGCGTGATATGCTTAAAAATTCGGGCAGATCGTTGGGTTATTGACACATACAAGCAGGGCTGTTAGCGCTAAACCATTATTCAGTGTGTGCGCAATAATTCCAGGAACCAAGCTCCCTGTGCGGTACATTCCATAATTCAGCAACAAGCCCATCAGAAATGCCGGAACCAATAGCGCCAGCACATCCTGGCTTGCAGAAGCTGCATGCGCCAATGAAAAAATAAATGCGCTGACTCCAAACATTGCGGCACGCCCCCATGGCTGCTCACCCCACATGCGCTGAAGTGTATTGAAAATATACCCGCGGAAGAGTACTTCCTCACCGATAGGTACGAGAATCGCAGCTCCAATAAAGAATGCGGCCTGGCCAAGCAGATCGCCCGGGTAGAGTGGATATTGTGCCGCCTGGTTCTGGCGCATATTGAATGATGCGAATGTGAAGCCAATCAATGCATTACAGATCAGGATCAGTACACCAATGCCAACCCCTAACCCAATATCACGGAGTGGGTTCGATAATTGCCATCCTAGTGTTGCGATTGGCTCGCGCCGCAACCAAATAACCCGTGCCACTGGCAAGAGTATAAAGAGCATATTCTGAATGACAAGTAGCGCAACGATCCCCGGAACACCAATGATCTTTAGGATTTCATCCGGCTGCATGCCTTGGAGCTTCGCCAAACTCGTGCCTTGCTGTACAATATGCAGCACAAGAAAAAAGCCTGGGATGATCACCGAGATCACCAGAACCGCTAAGAGAAGCACTACCAGATCAATAACGAGATTGCGCCCAAGATGCTGTTGGCGAATTGGCAAAGGTGCTGGTGCCGTGAGATTGAGTTCCGACATGAGGTATTTCTTACTCCGCTACCCTACCGCCAAGCAACTCGCCTTGCAGCGACCACGGGCCGGTTGCGGTAACACGTATTCTTGCTAGGCGGCCAATCCAATCGGCCGAATCGCGAAAGAAAACAAGCTTATTGCCTGGGGTGCGGCCACGCCACTTGCCTTTATGTTCACCCTCGACCAAAACTTCAACTTCCTGGCCCAAAAAGGCCGCGCTACGTTCAGTAGCGATCTGCTCTTGGATGCGATCCAGTTCTATCCGCCGCGCCTGTTTTTCGGTCTCAGGAACCGCCTGCATCAAATCTTCTTCCATCACCGCTGCGCGCGTTCCAGGGCGTGCAGAATAGGCTGCAATATGTACCTTATCGAAGCGCATTTCCTCAATCAACGCCTTTGTTGCTTCGAAATGCTCTGGCTGTTCGCCAGGATGCCCAACAATAATATCTGTGACCATTGCGATATGTGGCATAGCGGCACGAATGCGGCCAATAAGCTCGCGATAGCGCTGCACACTATAACCACGCCGCATGATCTTAAGAATCGGATCGCTCCCCGATTGAATCGGTAGGTTGAGTTCGGGCATACAGCGTGGCAGCTCTGCCATCGTATGAATCAACTTATCGGTCATCCATGCAGGATGCGAAGTTAGAAACCGTAAGCGTAGTAACCCTGGTACATCGTGTACAGCATGTAATAGATCGGCCAAATCGGGCCGACTGGGGAGATCGTGGCCCCATGAATCGACGATTTGCCCAAGCAGTGTAATCTCTTTTGCGCCACGCGCCACAATCCGGCGAACTTCGTCGACAATCTCTTCGAGTGGGCGGCTACGTTCACGGCCACGACGCAATGGGATTACACAAAATGCGCAGCTCATATTGCATCCATATTGGATGGGTACATGCACCGAAACCGGCGGATGTGTCCAATCGGCAACTGGTAGCGCAGGCGCATCGGCTTGATACAGTGAGTGTGGCGCTAATGCAACAACCTCATCGACCGCCGAGGGTGAGATAAAGTGATCAACAATTGGTAGTTGTTGTTTGAAAATCGATTGGTTATTCGGGCCGACCATACAGCCCCAGAGGACAATTGTTGTATCTGGTGCGAGGCGCTTCACCCGATGAAGCTCGCCTACCTTGCCAAGGATACGTTCCTCAGCTGAGGCGCGTACACTACAGGAGTTGAGCACAATGAAGCTAGCATCCTCAGGCCGGTCGGCAGGTGCATAGCCAACCCCCTGGAGTGCAGCCTCTAAGCGCTCTGAGTCGCTGATATTCATTTGGCAGCCAACTGTCCAAACATAATAGCGCCGCTCGCGAGGTGTTTGGTCACGCGAAGTACGCGGTACAAGATCGCGTGCCTGAATCGGTTCGAGCAGTTGCAATATCTGAGACATGGGCTAACCCTCCGCTCCCTATGTAGCAGATCGGCATTATACCCAATTTCGTGTGCGGGTGCAAGGCGATGCAAAAAAGTAGTGATAGACGGTGCTATTGATGAGCGCTCAAAAGACTCATAATGGGTATTACCACATCACCATGCCACCCGAAATATTGATCGCCTGGCCTGTCATATAGCGCGAATCGGGGCCAGCCAGGAATGCCACCACATCAGCAACTTCCTCGGGCCTGCCTAACATGCCCATGGGGATGCGTCCTAACCGTTCGGCGCGAATCTGGTCGCTGGGTTTCTGCATGAGGTTTGAGAACTCAGCATCAACCTGATCCTGCATGGCGCTGGCAATAACGCCAGGGCAGACACAATTGACACGTATTCCGTGTGCTGCACCAACATGGGCAAATGTCTTTGTCATGGCAATAACGGCAGCCTTGGAGACGTTATATACAGGGTGATAGACGGTCGAAGCCATCTTGCCAGCAATCGAGGCAAGATTGATAATCCGGCCACGCTTTTGTGGCAACATATGGCGCATGGTCGCCTGGCACATAAACCAGACAGCCTTTGCATTTACATTGAGCATGGCATCCCAATGCTCTTCAGTCACTTCCAGCGGGTTGGATGCACGCTGAATTCCGGCGTTATTCACAAGCACATCCAATCGCCCATAGGCCTTGAGTGTTGTTGCAATGAGCTCTTGACGCTGTGCTTCGTCTGTAACATTCATGCCAATGGCTAGGGCCTGAACCCCAAGCGCACGTGCCTCTGTAGCAACCTGATCGGCCTGATCGCTTTTGAGATCGGCTATCACAACCCGCATGCCATCACGCGCTAGCCGCAAGGCAATCCCACGGCCGATCCCTTGGCCAGCACCGGTGACAATCGCAACCTGTCCTGCAAGTGGCTCTTCATTTGGATGTGTGATTATCGGCACAGCCACACGGTCGCTCATTTCTTAGTGTTATTCGGGGATAAAGCTGGTTGTCGCATCGAGTGTACGTACAAAGGCTGCAATCAGTTTGGCGGCATTATCCACATCCTCAAGTGCAATCATTTCATTAGGTGAATGCATATAGCGATTGGGGATCGAAATGATTGCTGTGGCAATTCCGCCACGTGCAATATGGATACTATCGGCATCGGTTCCGGTATAGCGCGGGCTGCTTTGCACAGAATAGGGAATGCCCTCGCGTTCGGCAACCGCTATCAGCATCTCGAAGAGTACTGGGCTTCCAGCGGAGCCGCGTGAAATAACCGGGCCACCGCCAAGCCGGATATCACCATTCTGGCGTTTGTCGGCGCCTGGGTAATCGGAGGCGTGTGTCACATCGACCGCAATTGCCACTTGTGGATCAAAGCTAAAGGCCGCGACCTGCGCACCACCAAGGGTGATCTCTTCTTGCGCACTGGCAACCGCAGCAACTGTCGCCTGTGGTCGATCTGCCGCAAGGAGCCGTAACGCTTCTAGTACGGTAAGGGCACCTACTCGATTATCGACGCTGCGTGACACGATTCGGCCATGGGGGAATTCGTGTACTTCTCCATCGATCACACCAGTTGCGCCGATTCGGATGCGCTCAAGGGCTTCGACCTTGGTTGTTGCGCCAATATCGATCCAGAGATCCTCGATTGTGCTGACTTTTGAGCGATCTTCTGGTTTCATCAGGTGAATCGCCTTTTTACCAATAACACCAATCACATCGGCACTGCGCCCTTTGAGCCGAATACGTTGGCCAACTAATACTTGTGAATCCCACCCACCAACACCGGAGAAGAACAGATAGCCATCATCATCAATATGGGTGATCATGACGCCAATTTCGTCGATATGCCCTGCGAGTAATACACGTGGAGATCCACCATCAAGGGCTGCGAAAGCATTACCGCGTACATCACCCCATGTTCGGTCGGCGAAGGTGGCAGCCTCGGTGCGCCAGGCGCGCGCTGCTGCTGCTTCATCCGGGGCAGCACCGGGGATCGCAAGTAAATGCTTGAAGAAGGCCACTGAGGAATCGCGCATGAGGTAAATCCTTTCAGCGTATCGAATGGGCAGCAATTGCTGGTTCTGTCATTTGGGCATAGCGCTGGTCAAAACCTGCACGTGCGCGTTCCAAATAGCGCTTGGCTTCGGCCATTCGGATTGTGGCGCGATTTGCTGCTTCGGTACCAAAACTGCTATAGAAGGCTAACATGTCGTCCAATGCCGCTAGTTCTGTTTCTAGGCCAGAAAGATAGTATGCATGCGATTGTGCCAAGGTAGGTGGTGGTTTCAGGCCCTCAATTGTGCCATATGCCTGTTCGATTTGATCGCGTAGTTTACCGGCGGCGGCGGCATGGGTTGTGGATGAGCCACCCGGACGATTGGTGACAGCACGGAATTCCTGGATGGCTGAACGTAGGCGCTGGCGTGGTGGTTCGATCTGGCTGAGGTACGCGAATGCACTTGCATCATCACTATAGGGCAATTCCGAGAGTAGTACCTCTGGCATACGTTTGGTTGCAGGTGGCAGATCAAAGACAGGCGCGCGCGCGGCGGCAATTGCCGCTTCACGTGCCAACTGTTCATTCCGCTCCACAGCGTCACGCAGTGTTGCATTCAACATGAGCGTTAATGCAAGTAAGAGGATCGGAACACACCATAGAAACAGGCGCGCACGGCCCATATCGCGCCGCGTACGGCGAAAGTTCACCCACCAGGATTGGGTATTGGTATGTGCTCGAAGCTCATGCTCCATAACCGCTTGTGCATCAACCGATCGTACCGCTTTGATGCCTTCACTTGCACGTTGCATCCAGCTAGCCTGTGCTGGGGCAGGGTTTTCGGTAGTTGTGTTTGCTCCTGCGGTTGGTCGTTCACTAAGCGAGGCATTTGGGATCGTGGCATTGAGCTTACCGCGCTGCTCTAGCCAGGCCAGACCTTGTTTTGCACGCTGATTCTCGGGGTTGATCGCTAATGCTGAACGTAAACAGAATGCGATTTCTTGTGGATTGTCCAGCATTCCCGAAAGCCAAAGCCAGCCTGTTTCATGGCGTGGATTCATCTGAACCGCCCGCGCTAGTAGCCCGGCTGCCACACGCCGTTGGCCACCACGTGCCGCAGCTACACCACGCTCAAAAAGCCGGTTCGCCTCACGCTCGTTTGCCTTGATTGCAGTCTCGCTCATGATTAGTGCTCTGGCAATACCTGATTTAGAACACGCTGCGACTCAAATGGATCTTGCAATAAGCGCGCTCGAATAACTTCCCAATTTTGGGGATCTTCGCCACCCAAGCGCCAAATCGCGATCCCTGCGAGATCGAGAGATTGTACCAAGCGTAACTTCGCATCTAACCCACTGCTGGTTGAAAACCATGCCGTGCGCCGCCCACTGTCACGAGTATTGTATGTGATCCAGTTCTCGAGAACTGGCCCATTCTTATTGCTCTCTAACAAATTTACATTCAAATTATAGGTCTGAATAATATCGTTAATGATTTCCCAGGTCTGGCCGCGTGCATCTTCATTACTATCGGTACCCCAGTTGTAGCCATAGAAGGGTACACCGATAACAACCTTGGCTGGGTCGACCACAGATTTAGCATATTCAGCAACTTGCGTTACCCAGTAAAGTGGCGCAACTGGCCCAGCGCCACCACCACGCCAGTGATAATCATAGGTCATGATCCGCATACGATCGACAACCTGGCCAATGGCTGCCCAATCCTGGTAATCGCCTAGCCCACACATATCGCAATCTTTGGCATGCAGTGCAACTGTGAGCACTTTCCCCTGCGCATGGAGTGCCTCTGCAAGATCAACAATGAAGGCCGTATACTCCTCACGCAGGCTGCGATCCAGCGCCTCGTAGTCGATATCAATACCATCGTAACCATATGTCAATACTTCATCTACAATAACATCAATATGATGTTGCCGTACACGCGGGCTTCTTAGAATTGCCGGCACTGGATTTTCGCCATTGACCACATTATGAATTGTTGGGATGACAAGCACATGCTTCTCACGTGCTAGTTGAAGTAGCGTTTGATCGCGCGCCTCTTTGCCAAAACGCAATGAGCCGCTTGGCGATGGAGCATACCAGAATGGGCTGACTTCATCGAGAATATCGGCATTTGCCTCAAACGACTCACGATTGATTGAACCAAATGAATCTGGTAGCCAGGCTGCAATATAGCGCCCTGTCTTTGGGTGAATCACTTCGCGCTCGGGATCATTGGCTACACTGGCACTCAACGGTACAGGGGTTGGCGGGGCAACCACCCGTGGTGGCATCGCAGTTGGAACCGTGGTTGGCCGAATAATCAGCGCCGTCGGGTATACCGGCGGCACGGTTGCGCGGCGCGCAAGATCAACAGTATTGAGAGCGAGGGCCGCCCAGACGATCAGTGATACAAGCACAATCGCACTTAAGAGCGGCCGCTGCAAAGTTGCACGGATGCGACGCATCGCTAGCCTTATATGTAGGTGGCAACCCGACCCTGATTCAAACAGTGGTTCATGCAGCACACCCTTCATCTCTCCCGCTATTATACGCAATCGATGCAAAGGGTGTCAAGCATTTTGCATGCTTTCAACAATACCAGATGCGCGCTACGAATCAACTCATGGTACAATCACGATAGATCGCAGTAATTGAGAAGGTGTTGCCATATGAATATCTTATTCATCTCCGCCGAGGTCTCACCACTGATTAAGACGGGCGGTCTTGCTGATGTTGCTGGTGCGCTACCAACTGCATTGCGTCGGCTTGGCCACGATGTTCGAATCGTCATGCCATACTTTCGTCAACTACGCGAACGCAATACCCCACGTGAAGGCCCACTTGTCGCAGGATTTCTACCAGTTGGTGAACGTCAGGAAGAATTGCGAGTCTGGCATACTACTATTGGCGAGACACCTGTCTACTTACTGGATATTCCAGCAGCCTTCGAACGCCCTGCGATTTATGGCGATGCCGATGACGATCGGCGTTTCATTCTATTTGCGCGTGGCGTGCTAGCCTTAATGCAGCATCTGCGTGAAGTCGAGCGCTGGGGGCCAGATGTTGTGCATGCCAATGATTGGCATGCAGGGCTTGTTCCAAACTATATCAAAACGTATTATGCCTATACCTTCGGCCATGTTGCTACCGTCTTCACCATCCATAATTTGGCATACCAGGGCCAATTTAGCCCATTTACGCTTGGTATGGCGGGCCTCAGTGAACAGGGCCTGCTTGAGAATAACCTCGGCCCAGGAATTGCTGGTTCGTTCAATTTTATGGCACGTGCAATTGTTCATAGCGATATTATTAGTACTGTTAGCCCGACATACGCCCAGGAGATCATGACCAGTGAGTATGGCGAGCGCCTCGATGGGCTTTTGCGCTCACGGCGCGACCGGGTGACTGGCATCCTGAATGGTATCGATACCCAAGCATTCGATCCAGCCAGTGATCCACATCTTGCGGCTACCTATTCTATTGCGAATATGCAGGGAAAGGCGATCTGTAAGGCAGCGCTTCAAAAAGAACTTGGGCTGGAAGAAGCTGCTGATCGCCCACTACTGGGGATTGTATCGCGCTTAGCAGAGCAAAAGGGCCTCGATCTGATCGATACGACGATCCCGGGCATGCTCGAAGAGACAAATGCGCAGCTGGTGGTTCTTGGATCTGGCAGCCCACACCTTGAGTGGGTGTATCGAAACCACGCACTGGCGAACCCAGAGCGCATTGCAGTACGGCTTGGCTTTGATGCTGGCCTTGCCCAACGGATCTATGCGGGCAGTGATGCCTTCCTGATGCCATCGCGATTCGAGCCGTGTGGGCTTGGCCAGTTGATCGCGTTGCGCTATGGAACGGTGCCAATTGTGCGCGCCACTGGTGGGCTGAACGACACTGTAAGTGAAGGGCCCGAAGGGAATGGTTTTCGTTTCCATCCCTATGATGCACGCTACCTCTCAGATGCAATTAGGCGCTGCCTGGTTGCCTATGAGGATCAGGTTGGATGGAATGTGCTCCGCGAACGTGGTATGCGTGAAGATCATTCTTGGGCTGCTTCTGCACAAGAATATATTGGCATGTATGCCTGGGCCATGCAAACAATTGGTCGCTAAATAAGGGTATTGTGTACTTCGTTCAGTTGCAAGAGGCCAGATGAGATTCCATTGATATGGGTCTCGTTTGGCCTTTCGTGTGCCTGCCGCAGCACGCCAACCTTCAATTGGCGCATGGCACAGGCAATTCTCAAAGAGTTAACGTCTCTTTCCGCTAAACATGGATCTCTTTCCTCAAGCAGCCAATTGATCGTGATACCCTCCTAATGTAGCAGTATGTGTGCAGCAATCGATCCGCAGCACACAACTGCTCTTCTGCTGGAGTCTGGAGGCTTATGATGCTACATCCCTGGGTGACACTAGATGGCAATGAGGCGGCTGCGAGCATTGCCCATCGCCTGAGTGAAGTGATTGCGATATACCCGATTACCCCATCTACACCAATGGGTGAATTTGCTGATAGCTGGTCGGCGGCGAATCAGCCTAATCTATGGGGTAGCGTGCCACTTGTGATCGAAATGCAATCCGAAGGTGGTGCGGCTGGAGCGATTCATGGCGCATTGCAAACAGGTGCATTGGCTACAACATTTACAGCATCGCAAGGCCTATTGCTGATGATTCCGAATATGTATAAGATCGCGGGCGAACTGACCGCCACCGTCATCCATGTGGCTTCGCGGGCAATTGCTGCGCAGGGTCTTTCGATCTTTGGGGATCACGCTGATATTATGGCCGTACGTGCAACTGGCTGGGCGTTACTCTCCTCCAGCAATGTGCAAGAAGCACACGATATGGCTCTGATTGCACATGCCGCAACGCTACAGGCACGTGTGCCATTCATCCATTTTTTCGATGGCTATCGCACCTCTCACGAACTGAATATGGTCGAACCCTTGAGCGATGACATTCTGCGCGCCATGATCGACGATAACCTCATACATGCCCATCGTGCGCGGGCACTCTCGCCCGATCATCCAATCATTCGTGGCACAGCCCAGAACCCAGATGTCTACTTCCAGGCGCGTGAAAGTGTAAACCCATACTATATCGCCTGTCCACAGATCGTTCAGCAGACGATGGATCAGTTGGCGGGTCTGATCGGTAGGCAGTATCGGCTGTTTGAATATACCGGTGCCCCTGATGCAGAACGGGTTATTGTGGTGATGGGCTCGGGTGCTGAGGCGGCTCGTGAGACTGCCAATTACCTTGTGGCGCATGGTGAGCGCGTTGGTGTGCTGACGGTGCATCTCTATCGGCCATTCTCGGTCGAGCATTTTCTAAAGGCGCTGCCTGCTACAACCCAGGCAATTGCGGTGCTGGATCGGACGAAGGAGCCAGGTAGTGCTGGTGAACCACTCTATCTAGATGTACTTGCGGCGTTGAATGAATCTGATTCAAACGTTCGGCCACCACGTGTCATCGCTGGGCGTTATGGGCTTTCCTCAAAAGAGTTTACACCTGCAATGGTCAAGGCGATCTTTGATGAGCTAGGACAGCCACGACCAAAACAACACTTTATGGTCGGGATCGACGATGATGTGACCCATTTGAGCCTTGCATACGACCCCAGCTTCTCGATTGAGGATCCTGCAATCATGCAGTGTGTTTTCTGGGGTCTTGGCGCAGATGGAACCGTTGGCGCTAATAAGGATTCGATCAAGATCATTGGTGAATCGCCTGATACCTACGCCCAGGGTTATTTTGTCTACGACTCCAAGAAATCTGGCTCGGTAACCGTTTCGCATGTGCGATTTGGGCCGCACCCGATTCGTGCCCCCTATCTGATAAGCCAGGCGCAGTTTGTCGCCTGCCATCAGTTTACCTTTCTAGAGCGGATCGATGTGCTGCGTTATGCGGCTCATGGTGCAACATTCCTTTTGAATACCCCATATGGGCCGCAGGATGTTTGGCCACAATTGCCAGCAGAGGTGCAACAGGAGATCCGTGATAAACAATTACGTTTCTTTGTGATCGACGCCAATAAGGTTGCTCAGGATCAGGGCATGGGCGGGCGAATCAACCGAATCATGCAGACATGCTTCTTTGCGATTGGTAGTGGTGTTCCACGTGATGAAGCAATCGATAAGATTAAGCATAGTATCGAGAAAACCTATGGTAAGCGTGGCGCATCGGTTGTTCGCCAGAACTTAGCCGCTGTTGATCAGACACTCGAAAACCTGTATGAGGTTGATGTAGCACAGGTGGCAACTGCTGCGAATAGCGTGCTACTGAATGGCGCTCCTGGATCAGTGCGGCGCCCAGCTGTTCCTGAAGCAGCCCCGCAGTTTGTGAAACAGGTACTGGCGCCAATGATTGTTGGCGATGGTGATAGCCTGCCAGTGAGCCTGCTGCCAGTCGATGGAACCTACCCCACCGGAACATCACAATGGGAGAAGCGCAATCTGGCACTTGAGATCCCGGTTTGGGATGCGGATCTATGTATTCAATGCGGCAAATGCTCGTTCGTTTGCCCACATGCCGTGATTCGCACTAAAGTCTACCCAGCAGAAGCACTGGAAGGTGCGCCGGCTACATTTCATACAGCTGAAGCGCGCTTCAAGGAATTCCCTGGGATGCACTATACCTTACAGGTTTCTCCAGAGGATTGTACTGGGTGCGGTTTGTGTATTGAGGCATGCCCGGTGAAGGATAAGCGCCATGTTGGTCGCAAGGCGATCAATATGGCTCCTCAGCCACCATTGCGCGAACAGGAACGCACAAACTGGGAGTTCTTTTTACAGGTTCCAGATCAGCAGCCTGGACAACTGAATCTCGGTACGATCAAGAATTCACAGTTGATGATCCCACTGTTTGAGTTTTCTGGTGCCTGTTCCGGGTGTGGCGAAACACCCTATATCAAGCTTGCCACCCAGTTGTTTGGTGATCGCATGGTGATTGCGAATGCGACTGGTTGTTCCTCGATCTATGGTGGTAACCTGCCAACCACTCCGTATACGGTGAATGGCGTAGGTCGTGGCCCGGCGTGGTCGAACTCGCTGTTTGAGGACAACGCCGAGTTTGGCCTGGGAATGCGCCTCACCATCGATAAGCAGCATGAGTATGCGCAAGAATTACTCCACCATAATGCCAATCTACTAGGGCAGGATCTGGTTACAGCACTAACCAGCGCCGATCAAACAACCGATGCTGGAATAGCTGCTCAACGTGAGCGTGTGGTTCTGCTGAAGCAGCAGCTTCAAGTTGCATTGGCCCAACCTGGCGCTCCTAGCGAACTCCACAATTTATTCTCACTGAGCGATGCGCTGGTGCGTAAGAGTGTCTGGATAATTGGTGGTGATGGTTGGGCATACGATATTGGCTTCGGTGGGCTTGATCATGTGCTGGCATCCGGGCGTAATGTTAAGGTATTGGTGCTCGACACCGAAGTCTATTCTAATACTGGTGGGCAATCCTCAAAAGCAACACCGCTTGCGGCAGTAGCTAAGTTTGCTGCGCGTGGCAAAGCGCTTCCCAAGAAGGATCTGGGCTTGTTGGCAATGGCCTATGGCAATATTTATGTTGCACGCATTGCAATGGGTGCCGATGATCAGCAAACACTGCGTGCGTTTGTGGAGGCCGAGGCCTACAATGGCCCAGCACTGATTATTGCCTATAGCCATTGTATTGCGCATGGCATTGATATGCGCAAAGGGCTGGAACAGCAAAAACTGGCGGTGCAATCGGGCGCGTGGCCATTGTATCGCTATAATCCTGGCTTAGCATCAACGGCACAGGCTACATTCATTCTCGATTCAAAGCCACCAAGCGTTCCACTTGCACAATATTTTGGCAACGAAACCCGCTTCCGTATGCTCGCAATGAGCGATCCACAGCGCGCCGAGGAATTGCTGCACCTTGCGCAAGCACAGGTGGCATCGCGTTGGCATTCGCTTGAACAATTGGTGGCACAGCAACATGGAGGTGCAGCGTGATTGATCTTAGTACAACCTATCTAGGCCTGCGGTTGAAGAATCCATTGGTTGCTTCTGCATCGCCACTCTCAAAAAAAGTGGCGAATGCACAGCGGCTGGAAGAGGCTGGCGCAGCGGCGCTCGTTATGTATTCATTGTTTGAAGAACAGATCATCAACGAAAGCCATGCACTCGATCATTACCTCAGCCGCGGCACCGAGAGCTTTGCTGAGGCACTTAGCTATTATCCAGATCTGCCGCACTATAATCTTGAGCCAGATCAATATTTAGAGCATCTACACCGAATAAAACAGGCGGTGAGTATTCCGGTGATCGGAAGCCTCAATGGTGTTTCGCCTGGCCATTGGGTTGAGTATGCACACAAGATTGAGCAGGCTGGTGCCGATGCACTGGAACTCAATATCTACTACTTGCC
This sequence comes from Roseiflexaceae bacterium, assembly GCA_031362265.1. Classification (GTDB taxonomy): domain Bacteria; phylum Chloroflexota; class Chloroflexia; order Chloroflexales; family Roseiflexaceae; genus JANLSE01. The sequence continues at coordinate 8,166 of JANLSE010000120.1, read as the reverse complement.
AACCGATCCCTACCTTAATTCAGCCGAACTTGAGGAGATCTATTTGACCCTCGTTCGCGAGGTACGTGCACAGATTCGTATCCCGATCGCTGTGAAGCTCAGCCCATTCTTCACTGCCCTACCCTATATGGCGCGCCGCTTTGCTAATAGTGGTGCGAATGGGCTAGTGCTCTTTAATCGTTTCTACCAACCAGATCTGGATCTAGAACAGCTGGAAGTTGTACCAACCGTACATCTTAGTACATCGCACGATTTACTCGTGCCACTGCGCTGGATCGCGATCCTCTCGGGGCAAATCGCTGCTGATTTTGCACTCTCCGGTGGTGTACATACGGCACAGGATACACTCAAGGCAATGATGGCCGGTGCTAAGGTAGCCATGATGGCTTCGACACTATTGGCCAATGGTATTGGTAGAGTGACAGATATCCTGCGCGATCTGCGTAGCTGGATGGAAGAACATGAGTATGTCTCGATTGAGCAAATGCAGGGCAGCATGAACCAGCATGCAGTAGCTGAGCCAGCCGCCTTTGAACGTGCTAACTATATGCGCGCACTCAATACGTTCGACAATCGTCTGCCATAGCAGGATAGAAGAAAAGGCTTACCATGGCAACGCCAACCTCAAAGCCTGCGGCAACCGCAGGCACCAATATCAAGCATCCCAGTGGGGATAATCGCTTCAAAATCTTAGAAGCGACCATGAAACGCAACCAATATCAAGCGGATGCGCTGATTGAAGTCTTGCATAAGGCACAGGAACTGTTTGGGTTTCTGTCGCACGATCTCTTGTTACATATTGCGCATAGCCTGAAACTACCGCTAAGCCGTGTCTATGGTGTTGCCACGTTCTATCACTTCTTCACACTAGAGCCACAAGGCGAACATAGTTGTGTGATCTGTCTTGGCACCGCATGTTATGTCAAAGGAGCAGCGGTGCTCTTGGCGGCGGCTGAGCATGAGTTAGGCATTATGCCGGGTGCAACCACCGCCGATGGTCAGGTATCGCTCTCATCAGCGCGCTGCTTGGGTGCATGTGCGATTGCACCTGTGGCTGTGCTCGATGGAGATATCAATGGCCAGATGACAGTTGAGCGAATAACGGCACGTCTGGTTGCGCTATTGGGGAGCTAATACAGGGTTCAATTTAAGCTTCCAGAACCGTGTACAAATAGTATCAGGAGTATGGTATGGATCTTGCAGAACTCCAGAGACTCGGTGAGCAGCATCGCGCCACCCGCAAGAGTATTCGCATTCACTGCTGCACCGCATCCGGATGCCAGGCATCGAGTTCACTGTTGCTGAAACAGCGCCTAGACGAGGCAGTTAGCGCGGCTGGGCTGAACGATACAGTTCAAGTGGTTAGTGTAGGGTGCTTGAGCCTATGTGGTGCTGGCCCACTGGTTGAGATTCAGCCAGATGGTCTGATCTTCGAACATCTCACCCCCGATGATGCTCCTGCTGTTGTTGCAGCACTTCAGGGTGAGGCAGTTCCACAGTTGCAGCGGGGCGATCCACATAGCTCGTTCTATGCGCGCCAACTGCATATCGTCGGCAGAAACTGTGGCAAAATCGATCCTGAACAGATTGACGAATATATTGCCGCCGATGGTTATCAGGCACTACATAAGGCGATCCACGAGCTGACCCCCGCCGAAGTGGTTGACCAAATCACATGTAGCGGGCTACGTGGGCGTGGTGGCGCAGGTTACCCAACCGGCCTGAAATGGGCGACTGTGGCTAAATCACCTGGTTCGGTGAAATATGTTGTCTGTAATGGTGATGAAGGCGATCCCGGTGCATACATGGATCGCAGCGTTCTGGAAAGCGATCCACATCTGGTTCTGGAGGGTATGGCAATTGCTGCCTATGCGATTGGCGCTACCGAGGGCTTTGTTTATGTGCGTGGTGAATATCCATTGGCGATCCGTCGGATGGAAATCGCGATCCGGCAAGCCCGTAAGGCGGGGTTGCTTGGTAGCCAACTCTTCGAGAGTACCTTCGATTTTAAGGTCGAGATTCGGATCGGTGCAGGTGCGTTTGTATGTGGTGAGGAAACCGCACTCATGGCCTCGATTGAAGGCCGCCGTGGAACCCCACGCCCACGCCCACCATACCCGGCCGAGAGCGGCCTGTGGGGCTGCCCAACGCTGATTAATAATGTCGAGACCTTCGCCAATATATCGGCGATCATCCAGCATGGCGCCGATTGGTTTTCTGGGATCGGTACCGAAAAGAGCAAAGGCACGAAGGTCTTTGCCCTCGCTGGCGATATTCGCAATACTGGCTTAATCGAAGTACCAATGGGTATCACACTACGCGAAATTGTTGAAGATCTTGGTGGTGGCCTGCCAAATGGTGGCCAGATCAAAGCCGTACAAACTGGTGGCCCTTCTGGCGGCTGCATTCCGGCTGCGTTGTTCGATACCCCAGTCGATTATGAATCGCTCACAAAGGTCGGTTCGATTATGGGATCAGGTGGCATGATTGTGATGGGCCCAGAGACGAGTATGGTCGATGTCGCGCGCTATTTTATGGATTTCTGCAAGGATGAGTCCTGCGGTAAGTGTATTCCATGCCGCGTTGGCACCGTGCAAATGTATCAACTGCTCACAAAAATTCGTGCCGGCCAGGCAACGAATACTGATATTGAACTGCTCAAATCCTTATGCCAGCTAGTTCGTGAGACGAGCCTATGCGGTTTGGGTCAATCGGCACCAAACCCAGTATTAAGCACATTACGCTACTTCTCCGAGGAGTATATTGCGTTAGTACAAGCAGACTAGCGAACATACAACGCAATGATGCTGCGTATACGTTCAGCAATTAATGAAGGTGAACATATGACAGTTCGCACACTCATGATCGATGGCCAGCAAATTAGCGCCCAGGAGGGCCAATCGATCTTAGATACCGCGCGCGAGGCAGGCATCCCAATCCCAACACTATGCCACCTGGAAGGGATCGGCGATGTGGGCGCGTGTCGGCTCTGCCTGGTTGAGGTTGGCGGTGGCGATCCGACCCGTACGCGGCCATTGCGACCGGCGTGCATGCTGATGGTGGCTGAAGGACAAGAGATTTATACCAATACGCCACGCTTGCGTGAGTATCGGCGCATGATTGTGGAAATGCTTTTTGCTGAACGTAATCATGTGTGTGCTGTTTGCGTAGCAAATGGACACTGTGAACTCCAGGATCTTGCCGTAGCGGTTGGCATGGATCATGTGCGCTATCCATATCTTGCACTGCAATGTAGTGTTGATATCACCCATGATCGCTTTATGATCGATCATAATCGCTGTGTGATGTGTACCCGTTGTGTTCGAGTTTGTGATGAGATCGAGGGTGCCCATACCTGGGATGTTGCCGGGCGTGGGGTGGATTCACGCGTCATTATCGATCTCAACCAATCGTGGGGAACATCCCCAACCTGTACATCGTGCGGCAAATGTATGCTGGCATGCCCAACTGGCGCAATTGTACGCCAAGGCGCAACAGTTGCCGAAATGGAGCGCGATCGCAGCCGTTTAGGATGGCTTGTGAATGCACGGGAGAAGAAGCAATGGAACGCCTGAAATTTGCTACTGTCTGGCTTGGCGGCTGCTCTGGATGCCACATGTCGTTTTTGGATCTCGATGAGTGGTTATTTGATCTTGCTTCGCTCGTGGATATTGTGTATACCCCGATTGCCGATGTAAAAGAATACCCGCCACAGGTGGATATTGCCCTGATTGAGGGTGCAGTGGCAAATGAAGATCATCTGCGTATGATTAAGCTCGTTCGACAGAATACCAGGTTACTGGTTTCGTTTGGCGATTGTGCGATCACCGGGAATGTAACGGCACTGCGTAACCCGTTGGGCAACCCAACCACGATCTTGCAGCAAATCTATCTCCAAGGCATTACCCATACCAATGGTATTCCATCCGAGCCGGGGATTGTGCCAGCCCTGCTAGAACGTGTTGTTCCGCTGCATGCGGTTGTACCAATCGATGTGTATCTGCCTGGCTGCCCGCCCTCAGCGGCGCGTATCAAGGCTGCGCTGCTACAGTTGCTGGAAGGCGAATCGAATAAGCCAGCTGGTTCTGAAGCGCTGCGCTTTGGTTAGGCACTTCGGATGATTATTTGAATACTAGCTGTTGTGTCTGTGGTTCGCTATATGCACACAACAAAAACGCATCACTCTCCATTGGGATGCGAGCAATGAATAGAGGCTAACCATGACTCAGCGTATTGTGATTGATCCAGTCAGCCGGATCGAAGGCCATGCGAAAATCACGATTTATTTGGATGATACAGGTCAGGTGAGTGACGCTCGCTTCCATATTGTCGAGTTTCGTGGCTTCGAGAAATTCTGTGAAGGGCGGCCACTTGCAGAAATGCCAGGAATTACCTCACGAATCTGTGGCATTTGCCCGGTCAGCCACCTGTTAGCCTCGGCTAAGGCAGGTGATCAGATTCTTGCGGTTACGGTGCCAGCGGCCGCAACAAAACTGCGCCGCATGATGAATCTCGGACAACTCATCCAATCACATGCACTCAGTTTCTTCCATCTTAGTGCGCCCGATCTGCTGTTTGGCATGGAAAGTGATCCAGCCAAGCGGAATCTGTTTGGCATGATTGCTGCCGAGCCGGAATTTTCGCGTGGTGGCATTCGATTGCGCCAATTTGGCCAGGAAGTGATTGAGCTGCTTGGCGGCCGTAAAATCCACCCTGCCTGGGCGGTGCCGGGCGGCGTGCGTACACCACTGACAACTGAAGCGCAAACACATTTGCGTGATCGTATTCCCGAAGCCCAGGCGATCATCCGCTCGGCGTTAGTTCGATTCAAAACAATGCTTGGCCAGTATGCTGAAGAAGCGGCCATCTTTGGCAATTTCTCAACACTCTTTATGGGGCTCGTCACCCCACAAGGCGATTGGGAAACCTACGATGGCAAACTACGTTTTGTCGATCAGAATGGTGATATCGTTGCCGATCAAATCGAGCCAGCAAACTATGCTGAGTATATCGATGAGGCGGTTGAGCCATGGACCTACTTGAAGTTTCCATATTATCGGCCACTTGGTTACCCAGATGGCTCCTATCGTGTTGGGCCGCTTGCGCGCCTGAATGTCTGTGCCCAAATGGGTGTTCCATTGGCCGATCTGGAACTGCAAGAATACCGCGAGCGTGGTGGCAATACGGTACAAAGCTCCTTTTTCTACCATTATGCTCGGCTGATTGAAATGCTGGCCGCAACAGAGCAAATAGCAGCTCTGCTTGATGATCCAGAGATCACATCAACCCATGTGCGCGCCAATGCGGGGATCAACTGCCTTGAGGGTATCGGTGTGAGTGAAGCGCCACGGGGGACATTGTTTCATCATTATAAGGTCGACCCACATGGTCTGATATTGCATGTCAATATGCTGATCGCCACTGGCCAGAATAACCTGGCCATGAATCGTACTGTCGCGCAAATCGCACGCCACTATATCACCGGGCCGTCTATTCCCGCAGGCATGCTCAATCGTATTGAGGCTGGTATTCGTACATTCGATCCATGCCTGAGCTGTTCGACCCATGCAGCTGGGATGATGCCGCTCAAAGTTACGCTTCTGTCGGCGGATGGCAGGCAACTCGATGAGGTGCAGCGATAGATAGCAGCACTTCTAGCCAACGGCCCATCCTGCTGATCGGGTATGGTAACCCAATGCGCGGCGATGATGCGATTGGGCCAACCATCGCAGCCTGTGTCGAGCTTTGGCAACCAGCCCATGTCGAAGTACTTGTTCGCCAACAACTTACTCCCGAATTGGCAGAAGCGCTTGCAACGCGCGCATACGCAATCTTTGTGGATGCGCGCGTTGGGCAGAACAGCGCGGTTGAAATCCGACCTCTGCTGCTGAATCCAGCTGCTACAAACTCGCTTGATCCACATCTAAGTGACCCATACACGCTACTTCTGCTGGCGCAAGCGCTGTATGGGTATGCTCCACGCGCCTGGCTGATCACCGTCTGCGCGGAGCAATTTGAGTATGGGGCATCGCTTTCTGAACAGGCAACTGTTGGCGTATCAGAAGCACTCGACACGATCTGTGCGTTGCTGCGTTCCTTGATACCCGAGTAAGGCACTACTACCTACAGCGAGGATTACCGCGACACTGCTACTGCCATTCTGCCGCGCACGCCTTGCCATCCAATCAGCGCAAGTGGCACGAGTGCCAGCCCGGCCCCGAGTACGCATAAAAGCCCATACCCAAAAGCAGCCATAATGAAGCCGCTGCTTAGGCTACTGCTCGCAGCCGAAACGTTTACCGCAAGATCAGTCATACCCTGGTATTGTCCACGCTCTGCTGGCGAAAGTGTGTCTGCGAGCAGGGTTGATCCGCCGATATAGCACATATTCCAGCCAAATCCCACCAGGAATAATGCCAGCGCGATCCAGGGTGTCATCAGTGAGAATGGTGCCAGCAGCGCACCAGCAATCAATGTAAGCGCGCCCATGGCAATCGTCGTTGGGCGGCCAAAGCGATCTGCGAGGAAGCCTGTTGCGAACGAGACCCCAAACATGCCGAGTGTATGTGCACCAAACACCAGTGAAATATCACCCAGCCCATGATTATGATGGCTCATATGAAGCGATGTCACCTGCATCACAAGAACCATAATCGTCTGGCCAAAGATCATTGCAATTGCCGCGAGTTGAAAGCGCGGTTGGCGGGCAATTTCTGCAAGGGCGCGTACCGCTTGTTCGGCCTTCTGCTCGGCGGCGGGTTGAAGTTTTGCAATTGAACGTGCCAAGTCGCCCGGATCTGGCCGTAGCATTGTCGCCATGATAATCCCGCCGATCAGCATCAGTACCGCACCACCAAACATCGGCCCAGCGAGCGGATCCATGCCAAATCGCTGTACAAAGTCACCAAGCGGCGCAACCAGCGCCGGGCCACCGATCGCGCCAACCGTGCTGGCAAAGACTGTTGTGCTGATTGCCCGTGCCCGCTGATCGATTGGTTGTGCATCGGCGGCCGCATAACGTGCCTGATCTACAATGCCACGGGCGGCTCCAATAAGCGCTAGACCACATAAAAACAGCCAGAAACTGCTCGACATAATTGCCGCGCCACTGACCATCATCCCGAACATGCCAAATGCGAAACCGAGTGTCAGGCCTGGTCGCCGCCCAAGCCGCGCCATGAGTCGGCCAGCAGGATACGCAGCAGTTGCCGCACCGATCTGCAAAAGGGCACCTGGTAGACCTGCCAAAGCATCGTTACCACTTAACCTGGCCCCTGCAAGTGGGTTCACGGTAAATGTGGCAATCATTCCTGCTGAGGCGAGGCTTTGAGTTACAAACAGAATAGAAACAATTCGCCGCCCTAATTTGGGCGTATATTCCAATGTCATCGCAGGATTCTCCAACGGCGAGCAGCCGCATCATTGCGCCCAAAATGATATTTTACCACGCATATCTCGCCACACAGAATCCACAAACACAGCAGTTGATATGCAAGATTAACGCTGTATTGCTAAACTGCTGTGATAAACACGAGATCAATTTATTCTATAGAAGCTAGCTAAGCAATAATCCGAAGGCCAGATCATTCACATTTGTGCGCGTCGGGCCTGGTTGCAGGAGATCGCCGAGCGCAGCGAAGAACGAATATGAGTCGTTTTGTGCCAGATAGGCTTTTGGATCTAACCCTAGCCCTTGTGCACGTGCCAATGTCTCACCAGTTACAACCGCTCCTGCGGCGTCCGTTGGGCCATCACCACCATCAGTCGCCAATGTCACAAATAGTGCATCACGAAGCCCTGCAAGCGGCGCTACGGCTGCCAGTGCTAACTCTTGGTTTCGCCCACCTCGCCCACTACCATGTAGTGTGACAGTTGTCTCGCCACCTGCGATCAAACAACATGGCCTGGCCTGTGGGTGCCCACTCGTGGCCGCTTCGCGCAGTATGCTTGCTAATAGCTCACCTGCCATCCGCGCCTCGCCTTGCATACTGGTTGTCAGGAGCAGGGGCGCAAAGCCTTCAATTCGTGCCTGTGTATGGGCGGCGATTGCTGCAAGCCGGTTATTACCCACAATCTGATTCTGAACACGCTCTAGGCGCGGATCACCTGGCTTCAGTGTCTCAGGAACCTGCCCAGCCAACCCTGCACGTAGATGTTCACGGATCG
>JANLSE010000113.1:0-15425 GCA_031362265.1 Roseiflexaceae bacterium | reverse complement strand
ACCGATTGTCGCACGCGCTCTAGAGGTTAGGGCTATTCTCGCGGCAGGCCCTGCGCAATTTCTTCCAAAGTGAGGTGTTTGCCGCGTAATTCGGCGGCCTGAAATGCCAATTCGGGTAGCGTTTCGCGCAGCCGCTCGATGATTGGCTCGGCGATCATGCGTGCATCCTGGCCGCAGGCGGGGTGGTTGAATACAAAACTGGCTAATTCTACTGCTGCCTCAGGTTGATTGGTTCGTTCGCGCCAACGTGCAACTGCGGACATACTAAAGAGTGCCTTGCTGAGTGCGCCAACCCGTAGAGCAACACTGAGTGCGATTTCAAGGAGGCTTTGCGCCTCGGCCAAACCATCGTCTAGATCGGTATCCTCACAATGCGCCAGGCCAAAGCTTGTCATACTATCCACATAGATCCACATGTCGCCAATTTCCTGGGCAGCTGCAATTGTCTGGTGTAGCCAGCTACGCGCCTCGGCATAATTGCCCATCAGGTAGGCACCCCAACCAAGATTCCCTAATGCGCGTGCCGCACCCTGAGTGTCGCCGATCTGCTGTGCAATTGTGAGGCTTTCGAGCCAATTCTGACGGGCGGTTGACATATCACCATGCAGCATGGCATCGTTGCCTACGTTGCGAAGGATGCCAACCATGATATTCTGATCGTTCAGTTGTGTCGCGATCGCCAATGCTTCAGCGAGGCTTGCGGATCCACGTTCGAGGTTGCCGAGGTCGCTATCCACCCGCGCGAGGCGGCTAAGTCCACGCGCAAGGTGTGAGTCGATCTTATATTGGCGTGCGAGTGCCACAGCCTCTTTGAGAGTCTCATGTGCAGCGGTAAGGTCACCTTGGAACCAGGAAGCTTCTCCAAGCGAGAAGCGCAGCAAAATCTGGCGCTCTGGGTCGGGTGGGTCGAGCAGCGCCACGGTTTCAATTGCTTGTGCAAACAGGCTACGTGCCTCGTGATACGCACAGAGTGCAAGCGCATTGCGTGCCGCGCGGTCAAGATAATCTAGTGCGCGGGCATGATCCCCGGCACGCGACCAGTGATGGGCAAGGAGTTGTGCGAAGCGATCCAGATCCGCCGCATAGATCCGTTCATACCAAAATGCGAGGCTACGATGCAGCGCGCGCCTTTGAGCGTACAGCATCAAATCGTAGACAACCTCTTGGGTGATGGCATGCTTGAAGCGATACGCGGCCTCTGGCTCTAACGGCTCAGGCAGGGTCATATCTTGTTGTTCGAGTGCATGCAGGAACTGATTGAGCTGGCTACGCTCGTGCTCAAGTGGGTAGATCGCCTGTAAGGCACGTTCAGCAAAGATAAAACCAATCACACTTGCGGTTTTGAGTGTCAGTTGTTGCGCTGGGCTGAGCCGGTCGAAACGGCTGGTAATCACACCTTGTAGGGTATCGGGAAGGCTTAGTGTGCGTAGATCGCCTGTTTCAGCAGTAATGATACAGTGCTGGTTTTCGATATGCAGCAGCCCAGAGTCGCGCAGTGCATAGGCGAGTTCTGTACTGAAGAATGGGTTGCCCTGCGCTTTGTCCCAAATCAGATCGACAACTGGTTCTGGAACTGAGGTGACGCTCAGCCGTTTGCAGATTAGATCGCGCAGATCGGCCTGGCCAAGGCTTGCAAGGCGCAGGTTGGCATCGGCGACCGTACGCATCGCACCCATACCCTCCATGAACGTAGTGGTTGTTGCGGGGCGTGCCGCGACGACAAGCAATACATGTGGCACACTGCGTGCAATCAGTTCGGCCAATGTCCAGGAGGCAGAATCGCCCCAGTGCATATCATCCAGGATGATGATCTTGGGAGATCGTTCGGCTGAAGCACGGATGCATCCCACCAATAGTTGGCGGGTACGCTCAGCGCGGGCCGAATCTGGCAGTGTGCGCGTTCGATCATTATCGGGTAAATCCAGCGGTAGTACTGTATTGAGCAGTGGTGCCCAATCGAGCAGATCGGGTTCAAGCTCAAGCAGATCGAGCATATGGCGGCGGCGCGCAACCGGATCGCTCAGAACATCAATATCATAGATCTGGCTAAAAACATTGCGCCATGCATAGTAGGGGGTTGATTGCTCGAGTGCATCCCCACCACCAGTAAATACATTGAGCCGGCGTATGCCTGCCTCGCGAATAAGATCCGCAATCAACCAGGATTTCCCCATGCCAGCCTCACCCTCGATCACCACACTTTGGGTGTTGCGCGTTGATATGACGGTAGAGAGGAGCGCCAGGAGGCGTGAGCGTTCGTCTGGCCGCCCAATCACCTCAATTGCTGGGCGTTGGACACGTGCAGCTTGTGCAGCGGTTTGTAGGATTGGTTGGAAGATTGCAACTGGCTGAGCTTTGCCCTTGATTGTGATTGGTGCCAATGGAATAAGATCCACATGGCCAGCCGCGGCATGGGCGGTGGCCTCATCGCATAGAATCGGCGTGGGCGATATAGAGCTAATATGAACCGCCTTTTCACGCGAGCGGGCAGCCGATTGCATCAGGCGTGCAGCCAGATTAACAACATCGCCGATCATGGTATATTCACGCCGCAGATCATTGCCCACTGCACCACAGAAGACCCGGCCACTCGCGATTCCAATTGAAGCTTGAATCCCAAGCTCTTCAACCGTTCGCTGCGCGAGGAGTGCAACACGGATGGCACGGATGGCATCATCCTCGTGGGCGAGTGGTGGCAAGCCTAGCGCGGCTACGAGCATGACACCTTTTTCATCGACGCTGAGTTTGTTGAGGCTGCCCTCATAGCGATAGAGTGCGCTTTGGAGGGCACAGATTACTGCCTGCTGCCGATCAAGGTCATCACTTAAGCCAGGTAGGCCAATAAACAGCACGGTGATGCGGCGCAGATCGCCAATCCAGCGCGCCTGCCCTTCACGAAGCTGTGCAAGTACCGCGCCTGGAATAAAGGCTCGTAAGGCATCTTCGGCAGTTGTTGGAATGTTTGGACGAACAGCGCGCCCGGATGCGATTGACGTCAGGGCATGCCCCACAATCACAGCGCTACTTCCGTTATCGCCATTGCGTGGCATACCTTGTGATGTATAGCGTGGTGCGATGAGCGACCAAGCACGTGGCGAGAGTGCAACCTGGCCTGGTTGTGCCAGGGTTTGAGCTTCACTTACCTGTGTAATGGGATCACCAGAAACCAATACATCCCAGCGGCCACGTTCACCACCCAATGTGGCAATTGTGACTTCGCCAACGCTGATGCCAATACGAAGTGTGAGTGGTGCCTGAACAACGAGGCGTTGAAGAGCGACCAAACGTTCGTGCATAACGAGTGCAGATTGAGTTGCTCGGCAGGCTGCTTCGTGGAGATCCGAATGATTCGCAGGCCAGTATGCCAGTAGTGCATCACCAGCAAACTTAAGTACCTCACCACCCCAGGCATCAACCAAATCGATCAAAAGATCAAATACAGTGTTGAGTGAGCGAGTTAGTTCTTCAACGCCAATTGGGCCGCGCTGCGCCAGGCGCTCGGCCAAGGCAGTGAAGCCTGAAATATCGGCAAACAACACCGCGGCAGGGAATGTTTCGGCTGTTGGCCGATCCGGTGCACGTGGGTCGTCAACCAAATGCCGCTGCATAGCGGCGGGGACATAGCTGGCAAGATAATCGAGCATTGTTCCTTTTACTGGCACAGATGATGCGCCAGAATTGGGATTATAGTACTATAGAGAATTGATACCCGAACAAGATGAATTGTATATGACATTGAACGCAAGCTGTGGTATAGTTTTGGTTGCCGAGTCCCCAGATTTTAGGTGTATTATCCGCCTCATTGTTGGAGGTTGCCTGTGCGAGTGATTGCAATGATCATGGCCGGTGGTGAAGGCACTCGCCTAACCGTGCTTTCTGAGAAGCGTGCCAAACCCTCGGTTCCGTTTGCTGGCAAGTTTCGGATCATCGATTTCACCATCTCGAATTGTGTCAACTCGGGCATCTTTGATGTTGCGATCTTGACACAGTACCGCCCTCACTCGCTGAATGCCCATATTGGCAACGGTAAACCCTGGGATCTTGATCGTAGCAATGGTGGCGTGCAGCTGTTCCAACCCTACCAAGGCCGACGCGATGAAAGTTGGTATAAAGGCACCGCCGATGCAGTGTACCAGAATATCAATTATATCCGAGAACGGCGAGCAGATTTAGTGGTCGTTTTGGGCGGTGATCATATTTACAAAATGGATTACTCCAAGATGATCGAGTTTCATCAACGTAACCGTGCAGATATGACGGTTGCTGTGATGAATGTGCCACTCGATGAGACCGATCGTTTTGGGATCATGACTGTCGATGAAAATCAGCGTGTGGTTGAGTTTACCGAGAAGCCAAAGAATCGCGATAAAGGCACACTCGCCAGCATGGGCTTGTATGTTTTTAATGCCGATGCCCTGGTTGCGCGTTTGAGTGAGGGGGCCGAGGGTAGCCCGCGTATCGATTTTGGCAAGCATGTTATCCCAGCAATGATCAATGGTGATCAGGTCTATGCCTACCCATTTGAAGGATATTGGGTTGATGTAGGAACGATTCAATCGTACTGGGAAACGAGCATGGAGTTATTGGATCCTGCCAATACCTTGAATCTCTCGGATCCAGGTTGGGTTGTACATACACGCAGTGAGGAACGTGCGCCATCCAAAATTGGCCCGCAGGCACGGGTGACAAGTAGTATGGTGTGCAATGGCTGTGTTGTGCGTGGAACTGTCGACCGCTCAGTGCTCTCGCCGGGGGTGTATGTATCACCTGGTGCGATTGTTCGCGATAGCGTGGTGATGAACGATACCTGGATCGGCCCAGGTGCCGTACTCGATAAGGTGATTATCGATAAGAATGTTGTTGTCGGTGCCGGCGTGCGCCTTGGTGCCGGCGATGATATGACCGCAAATCGTGAGCAGGGCGACAAAATGACCACAGGTATCACGGTTGTGGGTAAGGGTGCACATATTCCAGCTGGGCTAACGATTGGCCGGAATGTGTTGATCAATGCTGACCGCGATGAAGATCATTTCCCGAAAGAAGAAGTGAAATCGGGGGAGACAATCTAATGTTACGCACACTCGCACTTATTCTGGCTGGCGGCGAAAGCCCGGCCCTGAGTGTCCTAACGGGAATACGCTCTGAGGCGGCGGTACCATTTGCAGGGAAGTTCCGAATCATCGATTTTACCCTCTCGAACTGTGTCAACTCAGGTATCTATAATGTGGGAGTGCTGACACAATACCGCCCACGATCACTCCATGAGCATATCGGGGTTGGTAAACCCTGGGATCTAGATCGGCGTATTGGTGGTGTGCGTGTACTACACCCATACCTGACAGCCGAAGGTGGCGATTGGCAGAAGGGCAATGCCGATGCGTTGCGCGCCAACCTTGATTTCATTAGTGAGAGCCAATCCGATGCCGTTCTGGTGTTGGCTGGCGATCATATCTATAAAATGGATTATCGCCCCATGTTACGGCTGCATGAGGAGCGCGATGCCGATATGACCTTAGCTGTGCATGGTGTTAGCCCACATGAAACCCATCGCTTTGGGATTGTGACTGTCGAGCCAGATGATACAGTAAGTGCCTTTGAGGAAAAGCCGCGCCGTACGCGCTCGACAATGGCCTCCATGGGGATTTATGTCTTCCGTAAGAGCTATTTGATCGATATGTTGCTATCTGGCGATGGAACGAATATTGGCCGCGATCTGATGCCGAAGCTGATTAAGCAGACGCAGGTGTTGGCATATCCATTCCAGGGGTATTGGGCGGATGTTGGCACGGTGCAAGCCTATTATGAGGCGAATATGGCACTGCTTGTCGAAACCCCTGCTCTTGATTTGTATGACCCGGATTGGGTTATTCATACGCTTAGCGAGGAACGGCCAGCGGCCGAGATTGGCCCGAATGCGCGGGTTGAGGGGAACTTGCTGTGCGATGGCTGCCGCATTTATGGAAGTGTGACCAGATCAGTGATTGCGCCAGGGGTGTTTGTTGCCGAGGGTGCTGTCGTTCGCGATTCAGTGATCCTGACAGATACGGTGATTGAGGCAGGTGCAGTGGTTGATCGCTGTATTGTCGATAAATATACTCATATTGGTGCAGGTGCCCTGGTTGGGAATGGTGAAGATAACACCCCGAATCAACAAGCGCCAGATCTGTTAAATACTGGCCTGACGATGATCGGCCGCAGTGCAGAAATACCTGCTGGTGCCGTGTTAGGGCGTAATGTCGTTGTGCGCCCACGTGCCGCACAGGCCGTGTTCGGGAAATCTGCTAGTGTTGCTAGTGGCCGAACAGTAGGATGATTAAATCCGTCAGGTGCGGCCTAGTGCAGCTTTGAGCGCTCCAATGGCTTCGAGGGCTGCATCTGACGGGTTTTGGATGTTTATGGATTTTTGCGAGGGCGCCCAAGTTTCTTTTTAGGCGCTTCGGGCAAAGAAGTTGCAACTATGGCAACAGCTTGTTTTTTTGCTTTTTGAATGCTTTTAACTATTGGTTCAGTCACTACAGATGCATTTTGTACATGAAATCGGAGTTGGAGCCCTTTGGTGCGCCGAAACACTAATGATAATCCACGCCGTGTTGCGGCTGCTTTGAGGCGATTTCGAACAGCTAATCGGCTTTCTTCTGGGCCAAGCTCAGCAACACCATAATCTCCAATATCATAGTCGTTCAGAATTGCGTTGTATTCCTCTTCAACCAACTTACGGGTACCTCTAACACGCTTCTCCTGCGCCTGAACCTCCTCAGGTGATAATTTACGCACGATAGGCACATTCCACCTCACAATATTCAATAAAGTCTAGCAATGTACCGTATCATACTGCAATCCCCTATTTAATGCAACACTACGACCAACATGTACGAAAACGACCCACAGCCGCTTCTGCTATAATGACGCGGTTGGTTTGAATACACACACCGTTCGGTGGTCTGTTGCGCGCATTTGAGGTACAAGGAAAGAAACTATGCAACCCCGCGCTTCTACTAATATATTCTCAACACCAAAGCCAGTATTTACTGTGATCATGATTCTTACATTATTCCTATGTGTTGGCCTATCGTTGGCCGGTTATTTTCCGGCAGTACTAATGGGGGTTGTGCAAGGGATCGGTGAATTTCTGCCAATCTCTTCTTCGGCACATTTGATTCTTGTGCCATGGTTTCTTGGCTGGAACGATGGCCTCGTTAATACCCTAACCTTTGATGTTGCATTGCATATTGGTACACTTGTCGCAGTTGTAGCCTATTTCTGGCGCGATTGGTTGAGTCTGATTCAGGCCATTCCAGGAACGGTGCGCTGGGGGTTTGGATCGATGACGCGCCGCAATGTGCAGCCCGGTAAGATTGAATATCTGCTGATTGCGATTATTATCGCAACAATACCAGGTGCCGTGATTGGCAAATTACTTGAGAGTACCGTTGAGAATTCCTTCCGCACACCGCTCCTTTTGGCGGGAACATTAGCGGTGATGGGGCTGGTGCTCTGGATTGTCGATAGCCGGATGCAAGAAGATCGAACGCTTGATCAGCTGACATGGCGTGATGCATTGCTTGTGGGCCTAGCACAGGCTGCTGCAATCATACCTGGCTTTTCACGCTCGGGAACAACTATCACAGCCGGGCGCTTATTACGGCTTGAACGTATTGCTGCCGCACGCTTTTCGTTTTTGTTGAGTGCGCCGATCACACTTGCTGCGGTATTGGTGAAACTCCCTGCAATGCTGGCGATTAGTACAGCAGAAATCTCAACCTTTGTGGTTGGTGTACTCATATCTGGCTTGGTTGGCGCAATCGCGATCCATTATCTGTTACAGTTTATTCGGCAGGTAGGCTTTGGCGTTTTCGCAATCTATCGGTTTGGGCTAGCATTAGCAATCATTCTTGTCTATCTGACACGCCAGTAGGCTAAGGAGAATCTCATGCCGCCGATCATGCGTGATCGTCACGAGAAAAGGCAGTCCTTACGCGCACGCCTTTTGGCACTTACCACAGCATCGCCTACAGTTGAATCACTTGGTTCAATTGAGGATCAGATCGATATGCTGCTCGAGGATATCCTTGATGAGGATGTCCATACCCACCCAGAGCCAGCTTTGATCAGTAATCGCAGCGAGGATGAGCGGGTGGTTGTTACTGGTATGGGTGTGCTGACGCCGCTTGGGATTGGGCTGGAACCATTCTGGGATGGGCTTGTAGCAGGGCGCAGTGGCGTTGGGCCGATTACGCTGTGCGATCCAGGCGATTCAGTTAGCAAAATCGCTGGGGAAGTGCCAGATTTCGACCCACGTGCGTTTCTGGATGCCAAAGAGGCACGCCGCCTCTCGCGAGCTAGCCAATTTGCGGTGGCCTCAGCACACATGGCGGTTGCCCATGCACGCCTTGTGATTGATGATACCAACCGTGCCGAGATTGGTGTGTTGATTGGCAATGGAACCACTGCACCACCCGATACCGAAGCTGCCATGCGTACCCTAATTGAGCGCGGCGTTGGGCGGGTAAGCCCCTTCTATATTACGAGTGCACTACCGAATATGCCAGCTAGCCAGGTTGCTATTCAGCTTGGGTTGCTTGGCTATAATACAACTATTGCTACCGCATGTGCTGCAAGCGCACAGGCGATTGGTGAGGCCGCTGAAGTGATCCGGCGTGGTGCAGCCAGTGTCATGTTGGCGGGGGGCACCGAGGCCCCAATTTGCCAGTTGACGCTGGCGAGCTTTGGCGCACTACGCGCCCTTTCCACTCGTAATGATCAGCCGCAGCGCGCATCACGCCCCTTCGATACACATCGTGATGGCTTTGTATTAGGCGAAGGTGCGGGCATGTTGGTACTCGAAAGCCTTTCGCATGCACGCCGCCGTAACGCAACGATCTATGCGGAGGTGATTGGGTATGCCTCAACCTGTGATGCACATCATGTGACAGCGCCACATCCTGAAGGCGCTGGCGCAGCACGCGCCATTGCACAGGCCCTGCGCCATGCGCGGATCGGGCCGCAGCAGATTCACTATATCAATGCGCATGCAACCAGTACTACGGTTGGCGATATTGCCGAAACCCATGCGATCAAGCATGTCTTTGGTGAATATGCTTCCAGTGTGCCGATTAGCGCTACGAAATCGATGATTGGTCACTTAACAAGTGCAGCTGGTGCGGTTGAGGCGGCTGCAACGATACTTGCTCTTCAGCATGGCTGTATTCCACCAACAATTAATCTTGAGGAACCCGATCCGATCTGCGATCTGGATTATGTGCCTAATAAGGCCCGCCCGGCCGAGCTGAGTATTGCCATGTCCAATTCATTTGGCTTTGGTGGGGTTAATGCTGTGCTGGTGTTTCAGAAATTGAGTGGTGTGTGATGGCTTAGGGATGCAGGTAAGGGTATGAACAATGAAATAGTGGGCAGGAGTGAGCGAACCCCGTATTAGTTCTTTAGTTCTTTGTAGGTAGGCGAACACAAGGTTCGCCCGTACGATGGTTCTTTGGTTCTTTGGTTCTTGTTCTCTTGTTTCCTTGTTCTTTTATGCCTTACAGTATGGTAGAATAGCACCCACGAATCTTTTAATTTCATACCGTAACCCCTATCAGCGTTGATGAGGAGTTTGCTCATGATCCAAACCGAAACGCGAACAGCGGAATTGCTGGCGGCGCGTGCTGCGGCGATTCCACGTGGGGTCTCTAATGCGCACCCATTGGTGGTGGCCCGTGCAGAAGGGTCGCGTATTTGGGATGTTGATGGGCGCGAATATATCGATTTTGTTGGTGGTATTGGTGTACTTAATGTTGGCCATAATCATCCACGAGTTGTTGAAGCGGTGAAGGCGCAGCTAGAATGTTTCTCACACACATGCTTCCAGGTGGGTATGTACGAGCCATACATCCGGCTGGCAGAGCGGCTAAACGCGCTTGCGCCCGGTAATACACCCAAGAAGACAATCTTCTTCTCGACGGGTGCTGAGGCAACCGAGAATTCGGTTAAGATCGCGCGTGCAGCAACTGGCCGTTCCGCAATTATTACCTTCGCGAATAGTTTTCATGGCCGCACATTGCTTGGTATGACGATGACCGGCAAGGCCAAGCCATATAAGCAGAATTTTGGGCCGTTTGCGCCGGAAGTCTATCAAGTGCCGTTTCCATATGAATATCGCGGCTGGACAACCGATCGTGCGCTAACTGCACTACACGATTTTTTTGAGACTCAAGTCGTTCCTGAGCGTGTTGCAGCGATTATTATTGAGCCAGTACTGGGCGAGGGCGGTTTTGTTCCAGCTCCAGCTGAATATTTACGTGAATTACGCGCCATTACTGCACGCCATGGCATTGTACTGATTGCCGATGAGGTTCAGAGTGGTTTTGGGCGCACCGCGAAGTTATTTGCAATTGAACATAGTGGCGTCGAGCCAGATCTGATTACGATCGCCAAGAGTCTGGCTGGTGGCCTTCCACTCTCTGGCGTGATTGGGAAGGCCGAAATCATGGATGCACCTGCGCCTGGTGGCCTGGGTGGCACCTATGCTGGTAATCCACTCGCGTGTGCGGCTGGTAATGCGGTTCTGGATATTTTCGAGCATGAGAAACTGCTGGAACAGGGTGATCGATTGGCGCGGCGGCTTCGTGCGCATCTGGAAGGTTTGCAGGTACGTTACCCGCAGATTGGCGATGTGCGTGGTCTTGGAGCGATGCTGGCGATTGAGCTTGTGCGTGATCCAGATACCAAGGAGCCAGCCCCAGATATTGCTGAGCGCATGGTTGTGGCCGCCCGTGAGCAGGGGCTATTGCTTCTCAAGGCTGGGCTCTACACCAATGTGGTGCGTATTCTTGTGCCGCTCAATATCGAAGATACGCTGCTTGATCGCGCGCTGGCGATATTCGATACGGCACTGGCAACGGCGGTAGTGTAGCTGAGCGCAAGAGCGCAAGAGCGCAAGAGCGCAAGATTAGCATGTGACGGTTATGCGTTATGCGTTATGCGTTATGCGTTGTGCGTTGTGCGCTATGCGTTATGCGTTATGCGTTATGCGTTATGCGCTATGCGTTTGTATGGTGCTTGGTTTTCTAGCGATAAGGAATCAGTATGGCAAACACATTCTGGCGGGTTGTAAGCCTCGGAGCGGTGTTGATGCTTGCGGCGTGTAATGCTGGTAGTGCCGGCGGCGGAAGCACAATGAAGCAATCGGTTGGCCAAGGTGAGGGTGAAGTTGCGATTATTGCTTGGGCTGGCTATGTTGAGCGTGGTGAGACCGACAAGAGCTATGATTGGGTAACTGGTTTTGAGAAAGACAGTGGCTGTAAGGTTACTGTCAAAACAGCCGCAACCTCGGATGAAATGGTTGCGCTGATGAATGAAGGTGGCTTTGATCTGGTGACTGCCTCAGGTGATGCGAGCTTGCGTCTTGTGGCTGGCAAGCGCGTCCAAGAGATCAATACCAATCTGATCCCAAGCTGGAACACGGTTGATCCACGCTTACAGAGTGCGCCGTGGCATACGATTGAAGGCAAACACTATGGAGTTCCCTATCAGTGGGGCGCGAATGTGCTCATGTATAATACGAATGTCTTCAATACACCACCCGATAGCTGGGATGTTGTGTTCAAAGAGATGCAGCTCCCCGATGGCCAGAGTAACAAGGGCCGCGTGCAGGCCTATGACGGGCCGATCTATGTTGCTGACGCTGCATTGCTGCTGATGTCGCAGAAGCCCGAACTAGGCATTAAAGATCCCTATTCGCTGAATCGCGATCAATTTAATGCGGCACTCGATTTGCTTCGTGAGCAGCGCAAACTGATTGGTCGCTACTGGCATGATGCGATTGTGCAGACCGACGACTTTAAGAATGAGGGCGTGGTTGCTTCCTCATCATGGCCATTTCAGGTAAACCTATTGCAGGCCGGTGGTGCCCCAATTGGAAGTGTGATTCCAAAAGAGGGTGCAACAGGCTGGGCCGATAGCACCATGATGGCAGCCGATGCACCGCATCCGAATTGTGCCTACAAATGGCTTGAGCACTCACTTAATCCTAAACTACAGGGCGACCTCGCAGCCTGGTTTGGTTCGGTGCCATCTGTGCCAGCTGCCTGTAAGGGGAATGCACTCCTGACCGACGCAGGTTGCGCAACCAATGGCTCAGAGACATTCGACAAGATTCGCTTCTGGCGCACCCCCACCACCGATTGCGGTGATGGCCGCAAGGAGTGTGTGCCATATCTCGAATGGGTGACAAGCTATACCGCAGTGATTGGCGGACGATAACCAGATTAGGTGGCAAGGTGACCAGGTGGCAAGGTGACAGGGTGATAGTGGTTGAATTGAAGGCATACTGCATTCATCAAACACCTGTCCCCTTGTCACTCCCACACCCTGTCACCTTGTCAATTATGCTATGACAGTTTCTATCGAATTCGAGCGTGTTTCGCGGTACTTTGGTGCGGTGCGAGCGGTTGATCAGGTCAGCTTCAGTGTGCTCGACGGTGAGTTTTTCTCGATGCTTGGGCCATCTGGTTCTGGCAAGACGACCTGCCTGCGCATGGTAGCAGGTTTTGAGCAGCCAAGCGAGGGGCGGATTCTTTTGCATGGCCAGGATGCAACGCGACTGCCACCATTTGAACGTGATGTAAACACTGTTTTTCAGGATTATGCGCTCTTCCCGCATATGACGGTTGGCGAAAATATCGGCTATGGCCCGATGCTCAAGCGAGTTTCCTCAGCTGAACGCAAACGCCAGATCAATGAGATGCTTGAATTGGTACAGTTGCCTGGTATGGCGCAGCGCAGGCCAGCACAGCTTTCGGGTGGGCAGCGCCAGCGGGTTGCCCTGGCGCGTGCGCTTGTCAATAAGCCACGCGTGTTGCTGCTTGATGAGCCACTTGGTGCGCTTGATTTGAAGCTACGCCAGCAGATGCAGATCGAACTGAAGGCAATCCAGAAGCAAGTGGGGATTACCTTCATCTTTGTTACACACGATCAGGAAGAAGCGCTGACGATGAGTGATCGATTGGCGGTCTTCAATCATGGCCGGATTGAGCAAATCGGAACTCCTGCGGAGGTATATGAGGTGCCACGAACTGCCTTTGTTGCGGGGTTTGTGGGTGTCTCGAATATTGTGAGCGGGTCGTTAGCCGAGCGTCTCATGGGCGCTCCCGGTATTTTTGCGATTCGGCCAGAGAAAATCCTGATACGTGCGGAAGATACCCCGCTAGAAACCGGTTGGTTAGGTGTACATGGGCAGATCACCGAAGCGATTTATCTTGGCATGCATACGCGTTATTTGATTCAGGCGGAAGGCATGCAGTTTATTGTTGCCCAGCAGAATAGTGAGGATCGCAGCCTTACGACACAGAGTCCAGGGGTTCAAACGATCCAACTTGCTTGGCGGCGTGAGCATATTCATGTATTAGAGGGTTAGGATAGCGCAGAACGCAGAACGCAGAACGCACACAATCTCTCAATATTAGCGAGACATGGCATGTCGTACACAATCTCATCTGGGCGCCAATTTGCAACATGGCTCTATCATCGCCCGCGATTGACGTTGGCGTTACTTTTGCTACCACCACTGTTGTACTTGTTTGTTGTGTATTTAGGCTCGCTAGCAGCCCTATTGGTGCAGAGCTTCTTTGCCTTGGATGATTTTAGTGGGCTAGTGGTGCGCGAGTTTACACTGCGAACGTATGCTACGCTGCTTTCGCCAGCGAACCTCGATATCATTGGGCGCACGGCTGGCATGGCTGCTGCGGTAACCCTCGCCGACGCGTTACTGGCCTTCCCGCTGGCCTACTACATGGCGCGCTATGCTACGCCGCGTACAAAGGCGCTGCTCTCGCTGGCGGTCGTTATGCCATTATGGGCAAGCTACCTTGTGCGTGTGTATGCTTGGAAGCTACTGCTTGCCAAAGAAGGAATTATCACCTGGGTGCTTAGCTGGCTTGGCTTGGGGCCACTGCTCTTTGAGGGCATTCTGGCGCTACCTAATATTGGTGGGCCATCGCTTTCGCTTTCGCCAATCGGGACATTCCTGACATTTGTGTATGTCTGGCTGCCCTATATGATCTTGCCGATCCAGGCTGCGCTTGAACGGGTTCCGCCCTCACTCGTCGAAGCCTCAGCCGATTTAGGCGGGCGCGATAACCAAACGTTTCAGCATGTGTTGTTACCATTGGCATTGCCGGGTATTGTGGCTGGCTCAATTTTCACTTTCTCATTGACACTTGGTGATTTCATTATTCCATCGATTATTGGCAATTCTAGTCGCTATATTGGTATGGCTGTACTCGAACAGCAAGGCACATCTGGGAACATCCCATTGGCCGCAGCCTTCACCATGGTGCCAATCATTATCATGGCGATCTATCTGACAGTTGCCAAACGGCTTGGTGCGTTTGAGGCACTCTAATTATGCGCCCTAAAGCTCCCCTTACACTGAAACTCATGGTAGCCGCTGTGCTGGCGTTCCTGTATATCCCATTTGGGGTGATTTTGCTGTACGCCTTCACGACCGAGGATTCCGCGTTTACCTTCCCACCGCCTGGGCTGACCCTTGACTGGTTTGGGGTTGCCTGGGGGCGAGCGGATATGTGGCCAGCCTTCTGGCTCTCGGTGCAGGTTGCTGCAGTGGCAACCCTAGTTGCGCTGGTCTTGGGAACCCTTGCGGCATCGGCTGTCTATCGAAGCCGCTTTGCAGGCCGGGATGCTATTTCATTACTGCTGCTGCTACCGATTGCGTTACCTGGAATCGTGACCGGAATCGCCTTGCGTTCGGCGATTGGCCTGGCCGATATTCCATTTAGTTTCTGGACAATTGTGATTGGCCATGCAACGTTCTGCACTGTAGTTGTGTATAACAATGTGCTGGCGCGCTACCGCCGCACCGCTGCTTCACTGGTTGAAGCCTCCATGGATCTTGGTGCGACCGGTTGGCAGACCTTCCGGTATGTCTTGTTGCCAACGATTGGAACTGCCTTATTAGCGGGTGGGATGTTGTCGTTTGCACTCTCGTTCGACGAAGTGATTGTCACAACCTTCACTGCTGGCAATCAGGACACCTTGCCGATCTGGATTTTTGAGCAACTCACAAAACCGCGCCAGCGGCCAGTGACAAATGTTGTGGCGCTCTTTGTGATCGCCGTTACTGTCGTGCCGATCCTGCTCGCCAATCGCCTCACCCGCGATACAGGTGGCGTTGCTGGTGGCGGGAAGTAGAGCCAGCGCAGAACGCAGAACCGCAGAACCGCAGAACCGCAGAACCGCAGAACCAAGAACTAAGAACCAAGAACCAAGAACCAAGAACCAAGAATTACCCAGCGGGCACCCAAACCAAGAACCTGCCGAATCGTACGGGCGAACCTTGTGTTCGCCTGCCAAGAGCCAAGCCAGCCCTAAGCGCAGCCGAATCGTACGGGCGAACCTTGTGTTCGCCTGCT
>JANLSE010000090.1:0-2034 GCA_031362265.1 Roseiflexaceae bacterium | reverse complement strand
CAAGGACGGGGGACGATCCCGTGACCTCGTGTTTTTCAGTTGCTTCCACGCCAGAAATAGGACACTTCTGCAATGCCCAATTCCGCATACTACTGCGGAAAGGTATAGGACATTTGTGGCATAGACTGCTTTTGGATGCTTTTGAATACAGTACCCAAGGGTACAGATAGAAGTACACATGATTGAAGACAAGCACCTGATGCGGTTCAGGTTACCCGAGTACGACATGCGGGTGCTGCTCACCACAGGCGGCATGTTTCGCACGATTATTGGTATGCCATCCACCGCCATTTTCCATGGCGTGTACGGAAACTGGGCAGCGAGATCCATTGAGATCATGGCCGAGCATCCGAGCTTTCCTGCAATACCAGCGGGTGGTGAGGCACCGGCCACGAACGCGGCCTTGGAGGTCTTGGAACATCCGTATGATAAGCAGTGGGACGGATTTGCACGAGTGATTGGCAATGGCCAAGACAATCGCGCGGTGTACATTCTGCGTGGGCCAGAGTCGGAAGTCGTGTATCAATTGAAGCAAGTAGTGGATGCCGCCCACGCTTACCAAGAAGCCGTGCAGAGCGTGAACGGCATAGCGGCTGCTGAGAAGGCACTGTTCGTTGCGCTGGCACAGGCAACAGGCTGGATGCAGCAACCAACAGGCAGTCAACACCCAACCGACAGGATGCCAACAGGCTCGCTATCCTGTCCTGGCCGGGAGAAGGCAGCATGACCACACTTACGTCTCATCGCCCACTGCTTACCACCTCACCGAATACCTGGGCACAAATCAACTGGCGCTATTGGCTGGTTCGCTTGCCGATGTTTCTATTGGCCATTCCTGCTGCGTTTGGGGTTGGCTCATTCGCGGCTGAACGATTACCAGGGTATGTGGCTATCTTCGCTGGGTTAGCTTTTGAGGGTGCCTATATTGGTGCAATTGCTACCGCCGATCAAGCGCATGATTCCACTGACAAAGTAACCACGGCACTATGGTGGCTGGTAAACCTGTTTGCGGTACTGGCTAGTGTTGCCAGTAATCTGCTGTATTTCAGTGGTTCCTACAGCGCTATCACCCTCGAAAGTGCAACCCATGCCGTACCATTGCCGGTCCTGGGATTCTTCTACGGTCTGCTTGTCCATCGGGTAGCCACGAAGGGTGCAGCCCTCGCAGAAGCCGTTACAGCGCGTCAGGCGGCCATTGTGGTGTGTCGGTATTGTGGGGTTGAATGCCGCAATCAGCAAGCGGAATACAGTCACTTCCGCACATGCCTGAAGCATCCGAATCGGGTCGCAACATAGCGTCACTGACTGGAGGTGCGAGCAGCATAAGGGGCCACCTCACCTGCTCCGCACTTCCAACTGGTGCCAGAGGTAACATCTGGAGCTATGGATCGCGTCTTTGCCGATATCATGGACGGTGAACATCCTTGGGCAATTGGCGTGATTCAGGAGCCCGAGCTGCTTCCCCATATGCAGGCACCCGTACGCATCACTCTGAAGAATGCCCATGGCGAAACGGTGACCACCTGGAACCATACTGGGCCAGACCATCTGTACCACGCAGCGGTGTACGATACGATGGTGTTTGAAATCTGGAAATCTAAGGCAAAAGCATTGCCAGTCGTGGCTGGTCGTGGCGTTAAGGGCTGGTAAGCTGCTGGCATTGTTTGATATACTTTCTTCAGCGGCCATTCAGGTATCTTAATTGCGATACGGGCACCACATGGACAATGTTCAGCTTGCGATAGTTAGTGGTCTTATTGGTGCGTTTGGTGCAGTGATCGGCGCACTGATCACGAATTACTTCATGGCAGGGATTGAAGATAAACGGAGTCTTCAATCGACCTTCGATACATTGTACGCGCCCATATATCTGCGGGTGGTGGCACTAACAGACCACTTGGTCAGTGGTGAACCTATTTACCACTACTTTGAAGAAGCATTCGCCCCTATCATTAGCCATCTTGAATCGCGCATGTATGCCCAGCCCGAATTAAGTCCACTTTTGTCTGCTTGTGCATCAAGTGCGAAATCGGG
>JANLSE010000054.1:0-28217 GCA_031362265.1 Roseiflexaceae bacterium | reverse complement strand
GGTTGCTCTGGTTGGATTCGCGATATTTACGGCTGGATCTGCGCTATGTGGGCTGGCCTGGAATATTGAGACATTGATTGCTGCGCGGGTGGTGCAGGGTGTTGGCGCAGCCATGTTGCAGGGTGTCGGGTCGGCGCTGCTTGTTGTGGCATTTCCGCCAAACGAACGTGGCCAAGCGCTTGGCTATATTGGAACGACTGTCGCGGCGGGAATTCTGGTTGGCCCGGTATTAGGTGGCGTATTACTACGCTATGCGACCTGGCCGGCGATCTTTTTTGTGAATGTGCCGATTGGGATTATTGCGATTGTAATGGCACTTAGTGCGCTCCCCGATGATAAGACCCGTAGTGAGCAGCGTTTCGATATCGCTGGTGCCCTGATTCTTGCAGGTGCCCTCTCGATGATGCTGTATGCACTAACAGAAGGCCAGGTTTGGGGATTTGGTGACCTACGTACCATCGGGCTGCTTATAGGTGGGCTGATCTTGTTTGTAGGATTTATCGTTTGGGAACTGCGTACACCAGACCCAATGATTAACCTGCAACTCTTTCGTAATTCGATCTTTAGTTTGAGCCTGGTTGCTGCGCTGACATCCTTCCTGGCGTTGTCGTTTAATTTTCTGCTGATGCCATACTACCTTCAAGAGGTGTTGGGGTTCGATCCACAAAAAACCGGCCTGACACTGATTGCCTCACCGTTGGTTCTGGCACTGATCTCACCAATCAGTGGGCGCCTCTCGGATCGCTTTGGCCCACGCTGGCTAGGTGTGATTGGGCTTGGCAGTGCGGCACTTGGCCTATTTAGCATGGCTGCGCTAAGTGAAACGAGTAGTCAGATCGATGTGATTTGGCGCTTGATGCTGATCGGTCTTGGCATCGGGCTGTTTCAATCGCCGAATAACAGCACGATTATGGGCAGTGTGCCGCGTAACGCACTTGGGATCGCTGGCAGCCTACAGGCCGTGATGCGCAACCTTGGTTCGACAGCAGGAATCGCCGTGGCCGGGGCAGTCTGGGCAACGCTGGTAATTGCCTCGGCAGGGCGCAGCTATTCCCCAGTGACAGATGCACCCATTGCTGCACTGGTGAGCGGTATGCATGGCGCCATGCTGCTGGCAGGTGTGATCGCCCTGGTGGGGATTATCCCCGCATTGGTGCGGCAGGAGCGACAGGTAGAGCGGGCGAGTTAGGTTCTATGTTTAACGCAAAGACGCAAAGGCGCAAAGACGCGGTCTTTCCATCTTTGCGCCTTTGCGTCTTTGCGTTCAAAAGCTTTTGTATCGTGAAATGTGCTTAACTGAAAAGGATTGTGGTTATACTTGTATGCCTCATATCACAGCAACTCAATGGAATATGCTGATCATCGCGACGCTGGTGTTGGGGAGTGTCTGGATCGCGGCCACACGTGCGGGTCAGGGCGTGATCCGCAGTGAGGTGCAGAATCCGCTGATCTCCCCGCCAGCCGATTCGCCAGCAGCCGCGCTGGTTGGTTCGCGTGCGCCAGAGTTTGTGCTCAACACGCTCGATGGTCAACGGGTCGCCTTGAGTGATATGCGTGGGCAGGTGGTGTTGGTGAATATCTGGGCGACATGGTGCCCGCCCTGCCGTGCTGAAATGCCAGCCATACAGGCAAGCTATGCTCGCTACCGCGACAAGGGATTTGTGGTCTTGGCAATCGACCAGCGTGAGGATGTCGCCACGGTTCAATCCTTTATGCAGGAATATGCACTCACATTCTCAGTGCTCCTTGATACAACCGGCACGGTTGGTGCAGCCTATCAAGCAAGCGCACTGCCCTCAAGTTTCTTTATTGGTCGCGATGGCACGGTGCGAGTTGTGTATCGCGGCCCGCTGCCACGCGGAGTTATTGATGCGACGATAGAGGCTTTGTTGGGCGATTCGTGATGATTGGCGCCGCCAGTATTAACGAGCTTGGTGGCCAAACAAGAATCGCAGCGCATCGGGGAGCCGCCGCGCCCAGGCCGCTTCGTTATGCATCCCAAGTGGTTCTTCGACATAATGGAGCGTTTGGCCTGGTCGATAGCCCTTTGCAACCAAGAGTTCGTGCATGCGGAAGGCATTCCCAAAGTAACGGCGTGAGGATGCATGCAGAAGGAGTTGATCGACCGGTGATCGGCCACCTTCACGGGTGCCAATATCCAGGTAAATTCTGGCTGGGTTGAAGGGTGCTCGCCGTATATATGGGAAGATTGCCATGCTGGCAAACCATAGCGAAGGGCTCATCGCCCCGATTACACCAAAGATCTCGGGATAGCGGAAGGCCGCATACAGGCTAATCAGGCCACCCATGGATGAGCCCATGATTCCGGTTGATTCACGTTCAGGCTTGGTGCGGAAGGTTGTGTCAATCAGTGGCTTGATTGTCTCGACGATGAATGCCAAATAGGCATCGCCTTGACCACCATCGCCATTACGGCTACGAAATGGCCCGTATTCCGCCATACGCTGTGAGCCCGCGTTCGGGATTCCCACAACAATCAGCTCGATGCCTTCTTCGGCTAATTGCTCGCATGTCTCATCCACGCACCATTCGCCAACAAAACTTGTGCGTGCATCAAACAGATTCTGGCCATCGTGCAGATAGAGGACAGGATAACGCTGTGTGCCTTCCGCATAGCTTGGCGGTAAGTACACAAGTAGATCGCGGGTATTACCAAGCTGTGGGCTTCGTATCTGCGAGGCGACCCGTACATCCCCAATAACTGTGTGATCGCGGCCGGCGGCATAGTCTGAATAAGCGAGCCACGTGTGCATGAAGTTCCCCTCTCTCCATGCACACTATAACGGGAATAGGCCAGTTACGCAATATTCCCAGGCTCGCAAACGTGGGGATACTACACGCGTGCAACCTCATGAACAATGCCAGTTGTCACATCATAGATCGCGCCACTAACAGGGAAATCGCGTGGGATAAGCGGCGAATTGCGTAGTGTAGCCAAATCATCAAGCACGCTCTGCTTGAGATCCGAGAACGCCAGGAAGTCGCGCCCATGTACATCTACACCAAGCTCGGCCTGTACTTTATCGGCTAGTTGCTCATTGGTGAAGGTGAGCATACCACAATCGGTGTGATGTACCACCACAACCTCAGTTGTGCCGAGCAGGCGCTGTGAGATCACAAGCGAGCGGATAACATCATCCGAAACACGCCCACCGGCGTTGCGAATCACATGTGAGTCGCCAATATTGATCCCAAGCACCTTCTCGGGATGCAGCCGTGCGTCCATACACGCCACAACCGCTACATGGCGTGCGGGTGGCATCGGTAAACCACCTTTGTCAAACGAAGCAACAAAACCCTTGTTGGCCTCAAGAAACTGATCGAAGTTTGCCATGATTTGATCTCCTCCTATATTGACTATTCATCATATAGCAATCCTATCTGAGTCGCCCTAAACCTGTCAGGTGCGGCCCTCGGAGCCATTGGAGTGCTACTAGCAGCCCCTAGGCCGCACCTGACAAGTTTACAAATATAGGTTTGCTATATATATTTTAGTATTATACGCGTATTTGTCAACTTTAGACTCAAGTGGGGTGTGACGTAATGTCTTGCAGATGAAACGCGGCAAAGACGGAAACGCAAAGACGCAAAGACGCAAAGGCGCAAAGACGCAAGGGCGCAAGATTTTCCCGGCCTTTGCGTCTTTGCGTCTTTGCGTTGCAATCGCCTTCTCCCACAGTCTCAGTGAAGGATCGATTGTGGCGTTCCCAAAAGGATGCGCCGAATAGGCAGCCGCCCGTGGTACAATCGTACTTCAGCCTCATCGAGCATTTTGTCGGCTTAGTGCCCACTACGATGAGTTCGCGAACCAGTTTGTAAACGACAGGAGTGGTAGCTTCTATGAAGAAATCATACGGCGGCCAGAGCATGGTCGCACCATTGCGGCGGGTTGTGATGCGCCGCCCAGATACTGCATTTGGGAGTGCTGATCCGGTGATTTGGCACTATACCTCACAGCCAGATCTGGTGCGCGCTCAGGCTGAGCACGATGCGTTGGTGGCGACTATTCGCAATTTCGGTACTGAGGTGATCTACCACGATGTGGCTCAGCCAACCCGTGCCGACTCGATCTTCACCTATGACCCAGCGATCATAACCGATAACGGGGCGATTATCCTTAGTATGGGTAAGGATCTACGGCGTGGTGAAGAAGCAGCAATGGCCGAGACATTCCAGCGGCTGGATATTCCGGTACTTGCGACGCTTTCCGGCGATGCACGTGCTGAGGGTGGCGATACGTTCTGGCTCGATGAAGCCACTCTTGTGATCGGGATCGGCTTTCGTACAAATCCAGAAGGCGTTCGCCAGATTCGAGCTGCACTAGAACCACATGGCGTCACTATTCTCACCTATGATTTGCCATATTACACCGGCCCCGATGCCTGTTTGCACCTACTCTCGTTTATCAGTCTACTCGATCAGAAGCTAGCAGTGGTTCATCTACCGCTTATGCCGGTTGCGCTCTACCAAGAGTTGCAGCGGCGCGGTGTGCGTATGATCGAGATTCCTGAGCAGGAATATGTTACACAGGCAACGAATATACTCGCATTGGCACCTGGACAGTTGTTGATGCTAGAAGGTAACCCCGGCACAAAACGTCTGCTCGAAGAGGCTGGCTGTGAGGTACAAACCTATCGTGGTGAGGAGCTTTCGTTCAAAGCCGAAGGTGGCCCTACCTGTTTGACACGGCCAGTGTTGCGCGGATAGTAGCAGAACTGCGGAACTGCGGAACAATTCCTAGCCAACCGAGAGTGCGTTTCCGGAGAGGTTTGTTAGCATGAACACAACTGAACAGCGCGTGCTGAACGCAATAGATACCCCGGCAATGCTGCAATTCCTGGATGCGATTGTTGCTATCCCTAGCTTGGATGGCAGCGCAGAAGAGATTCAGGTTCAGGAGCGTGTTGCCACAGAGCTGCGTGCCATTGGGATGGATGTTGATCAATGGGAAATTGATTTTGCTGTGCTCCAGCAGGATCCGGCTTTCTGTTGTGAGGTTGAACGTCCGCGTGGTTTAGGGGTGGTTGGGAGCTATGGCGCGGGTAATGGCCCTAGTCTCATTCTGAATGGCCATACCGATGTGGTTCCGGCTGGCGATCTGCGCCGTTGGAGCTACGATCCATGGCGTGCAACGCTGGCCGATGGGCGTGTCTATGGACGAGGCGCGCTCGATATGAAGGGCGGCCTGGCGTGCGCTATTGCCGCAATCGCAGCGATCCGCACGGCAGGTGTGCGGCTACAGGGGCGCGTACTGTTGCAGAGCGTCATTGGTGAGGAAGATGGCGGCTGTGGCACGCTTGCAGCGGTGCAGCGCGGCCATACGGCGGATGCAGCGATTATTATGGAACCGACTGAACTGCGAGTAGCACCTGCACAGGCTGGCGCACTCAACTTCCGTATTAGTATCCCCGGCCAATCAGCGCATGGCTGTGTCCGTGAGGAAGGGGTGAGTGCGATCGAGAAATTCTTCCCGATCTACCAAGCACTTATGAACCTGGAGCGCGAGCGAAATGCCACCGCACCGGATCCGCTTTTCGCACGCTATAAGCTGCCATATGGCATTTGTATTGGGCGTGCCGAAGCTGGCAATTGGGCTTCGACAGTTGCCGAATTGTTGACCTGTGAAGGGCGCTTTGGGGTCGCCGTAGGTGAGGATTTGGCGGTTGCGCGGCGCACATTTGCCGAATGTATTGCGGCGGCAGCCCAAGCCGACCCATGGCTGTGCGATCACGCGCCGGTTCTGGAGTGGTGGGGCGGCCAGTTTGCACCTGCCAGTACCGCCAGCGACCATCCGATTGTTGGCGTGGTGAGCGCCGCGTATGGTGCAGTTAGTGGCACGCAGGCATTGCTTGAGGGAATGACGTATGGTGCCGATATGCGCCTGCTTGTCAATCAGGGCGGTGTTCCAACCGTGATGTTTGGCCCTGGTGATGTACGTAATGCGCATCGGCCAGATGAATTTGTGCCACTCGCTGATCTTGAGGTTGTAACACGCAGCTTGGCATTAGCAGTGCTCCGCTGGTGTGGTATACACCATTGAAAGATACTGAGGTGAGGCCGCATGCCAGCTTCCATATTGAGTGAATCGGCGCGCAAACGCGGCCTCATGGTGCTTTTGGTAAACACCTTCCTCATGTGGGGCGGGTTCTTCATGGTTGTTCCACTAATCGCAATACACTATGTCGATGATCTTGGCTGGGCAGCTGGTGGGATCGGCCTCATTCTAGGGATGCGCCAGTTAACGCAGCAAGGGCTGACACTGGTGGGTGGCGCGCTGGCAGATCGGATCGGTGCGCGCGGGCTGATCACCGCTGGAATGCTGATACGAACGGCAAGTTTCATCCTCATGGGTTTTGCGACTTCTTACCCAATCCTGCTAGCTAGCGCACTAATGGCCGCAGTTGGTGGCGCACTCTTTGATTCACCCTCTTCGGCAGCAATTGCAGCGCTGACAAGCGGAGCCGAACGCAGCCGCTACTATTCCACACTTGGGGTAGTTGGTGGCCTTGGGATGACGCTCGGGCCACTCCTTGGGGCGCTATTACTCAAGCAGGCCTTCTCGCTGGTGGCGTTTATCGCGGCTGGCTGCTTTTTCGTGGCATTTCTGGTGACACTCTTCATGATGCCGCCGGTTAGTGTATCCACCGGTGAGCGTGGCCTGACGGTCGGTATCCGCATGGCACTTAACGATCGTCCGTTTATGGTCTATACCGCGCTGCTGATGGGCTACTGGTTTATGTGGGTGCAACTGACAATCTCGCTCCCGCTTGAGGCGCGCTCAATTACGGGCACAAGTGATGCGGTAAGCTGGATCTATGCGCTGAATTCAGGTATGGGGATCGTTCTGCAATACCCGCTGCTCTGGCTGGTGGAACGTTGGCTGAAGCCACCCCAGATTCTTATATTCGGGATCGTGATTATGTCGCTGGGGATCGGCAGTGTCGCCCTGGCACACAGCACGACCACACTGCTGTTGTGTGTAGCACTGTTTGCGATTGGGCGCCTACTGGCATCGCCAACTCAGCAGACAATCGCTGCCCAGCTGGCGAATCCGGCGGTACTTGGTTCCTACTTTGGGGTCAATGCGCTGGCTATTGCGGTTGGTGGTGGGATCGGCAATACCTTTGGAGGGGTACTGTATGCGTTTAGCAATACGATTGCGATGCCAGCACTACCCTGGCTGATCTTTAGTTGTGCCGGGCTGATCTCTGCGTTTGGTCTGGCGGTTATGGGTCGCAGAGCAGCGCTGCGGCTAGCAGCCCCGGTACACGAGTCGTAGCGATTGATGTCAGCTTTGGTGGCTTGGCCGCCAAAGCTGACAATCACCCAACCTCATTTACGGGCAATCAGGAAATTATCCACAACCACAATCACTGGCACATCGGCATCATCGCTGCCAGAAACCCCTACCACGCCAACCTTGCCAGGCGGGAAATCACTCCCGATTGCTTCGCTGCTCACAAATGCAACCAGTTCACCATTGAAGAAGAATAGCACGCCACTTGGCAAGCGCCAAACCCATAGCACATATGGTGTATCTGGGTTAATGGCAAACTTATCGGGCAGACGGCCTGATCCAACCCGCTTCTCATCGCGGAAAACATACCAATTACCATCGCTGCCAATTAGATATAACCAGTTCTTGGTCGAATCTTCTTGAACATCGAAGGTAATACCAATCCGGGAGAATGTGCTTGTCGAGAGGAAGCGTGCCTCCATTTCAACGGTATAGGCGTCGCCGAGGCTATCGGGCTGTTGTTTCCAGAGATCGAAATTGTAGGTGCTAGGCAGATCAATTGTCAACTCATAGCGATTATTGGCCAGCACGCGCCCTTCTTTACCATGATTCCAGCGAGCCTTGGTACGATTGCCTTCTTCGAATGTCTCAAACAGTAATTGTCGATAGGTTTTCACTTCGGTATCATGGCGGTCACGCGCATCAGTAGCTTCCTGTTCGGTGAAGCTTGCTGAGACCAGATCTGGGATTGGTTCTTCGGTTGGCTCTTCGGTGGCAGTAGGCTCTTCGGTTGGTTCTTCGGTCGGTTCTGCAGTTGGCTCCTCAGTGGGCTGGTTCGCCTCCGCTGTCGCCGTTCCATCCTGTTCCGCTTGGGCTGTCTTGAGAATCCCTAAATCAGCATTAGGGGTATTGGTGGGCTTAGCAACCTCACTAGTTGGTGTGCGATTAGCACGGGGTGTGGCAGTTGGTGGGATCATAACCGATAACATGCGAACTGTGCCAAACACAAGACATGCCAGCAGTGCCACTACCACAACAATCGTACCACCGATCAGCAGCATGCGGTTATTCCCGGCTGGCCTAGCAGGCTGTGCTATTGGTAGCGGCGTATCATTGGGTGGGATCTCGCTTGGTGGCGGCGTATCACCGGGCAGTAGTGTCATCGCTGGTGGCGGTGCTTCGTTAGGTGGGATCTCGCTTGATAGCGGCGTTTCGCTGGGTGCTATCTCACTCGAAGGGGTTACAACAATTGGCGCCTCGACCTCAAGCGTTGGCGCATCTTCTGCATTGGGAAGAACTGGCGTTGGCACCGATTCGGTTGGCTGAGTTGTGACAGGACTCTCTTCCGATTGCTTAGCTGGGAGTGCGCCGGTTGTTTTCTTGCGCCGCCCTGGCTTTGGTGGTGGCGTATCCGCAGCTTGTGGCGATGCAGCTGTGGGTGGCTCAATCCGGCCGATCATGGTAGGCGCATCCTCAACTGGCGTTGGATTTGCAGTACTTGGTTCAGGTATTGGAGGCGTAACGGATGCTGGGACAACACCAATCATCGTTGGCGCAGAATCAGATGAGACTGTGATCGGCATTGGTGTGCCGCACTCCACACAGAATTTGTTATTGTTGCGATTAAGGGTGCCACACGATGGGCAAGCCTTAGTATCGGCAGATGGATCCACGCAGCTACTCCTTCCGACGAATAGATCAGCGGATAGCGATAGTCTACTTGATGCGCCGCATGGCGTCAATACGTGTTACCATTTCAGCTAGAACTAACGCATTCTCCTTGATGTAAATGCCGAGGAGCTCGCGTGCCTCAAGTGGTCTGACGGACAAAACCCAAGGCACGTCGAACCTGACGCGGCTGGCAGCGGCCCTTTCAGTGATAGCAAGCACGGAGGTATGGTTGGCGAGGAGCGCAACGACCGTCAGCGACAAGATCGAGGCGAGCGAATAGGGCGCACCATGCGATGCGATTGGGGTATACTGCATCGGACACTCCTTGGTGTGCGGCTGCTTCAGTAACAACCATCAGAGCGAGGAATGTCTATTTTGGCTACCATTTGGAGAACGCATAAGCCTTACCATGTGCTAATAATCCCACTTGACAGGTCGCTTTTGTGGGTTTATAGTTGCTTCATCCTAACAACTGTGTCATATACATTACTGAAACCAATTGCATCGTGTTACCTAGTTTGTAGCTGCCCTGGGAGGCGGTTGCCCCTGCGCTGACCCAGCCGCTCCCTGAGCCTGGATCCGTGCCGGTGGTGCAGCCGCCACCTGACCCTAAGCTACCGGTACTCACCTTTGACCTCCTCGCAAATCCCACCACCGTCACCGTTGGTATGACGATGACGGTGCGCCTCACCCTAACCAATCATGCCGCCTATCCCGCTAACGGTGTTGCAATAACCTTGCCATTGCCCGATGGCGTGAAGTTGCTGGAAAGTGCCAAGCCGGTAACCAGCGCTCTCCCACCGCAACCAGCCAGTACCATTGTAGAACCCGCATCGCTTGGAACGCCAGCATTGCCAATACCCGTCACGGAGCAAAAGCCAGTGACCATCCCACCCGATGATGTGACGGTAACGGAGCGTAATGAGATCGCACCTGACCCGCTGCCCGTGTTTGATACTGAAGCAATCCCCAGTAGGCCACCACCTATGCTGATCGACCGCTGCAACAGGCAACCTACTTTCCAACCAGCACCACCACATCGCAATTAGTGACCCTGAGCGAATCGTTCTATGATGGGAATCTGACCTTCGGCACGATCGGAGCCCTTGGGCGACAAACCCTGACTCGGGCGTATCGCAACACGACCGGCTCGCCCATTGAGAGTCAGGATACCGGCAGTGGCTACGATACTTGGGGCAACCGCACCACCACGACCAGTTACGCAACCTGGGGCACGCGCACCTACCCCACCTATAGCACCCCAAGCGGAGGTACCACCACCACTGGTTACGATAGCACCTTCCACGCTTTACCAGTGAGCCAGACCAATGCGCTCAGCCAGGTTGAGCAGGCCGACTACGACAAGCGCATGGGAACCCTGATTGAGGTGGTTGGACCAAAGGCTTCGCTCAGTACTATCGATTGTACGGCGGCGAGTTTTAGCATTGCCGTG
This sequence comes from Roseiflexaceae bacterium, assembly GCA_031362265.1. GTDB lineage: Bacteria > Chloroflexota > Chloroflexia > Chloroflexales > Roseiflexaceae > JANLSE01. The sequence continues at coordinate 17,835 of JANLSE010000054.1, read as the reverse complement.
ACCCAAGAAACAACCTGTGCCAGCTATGATGGCTTTGGACGGATGGTCAAACTGATCAAGCCTGGCGATAGCAGTAGTGCTGCAACCGGAGAGGCAACCTACTACGACTTTAGTACGCCATTCTTGTACATTTTTGTGCAGAAGGTAACCACGGCTTCAGGAGACACCCGCCACGAAGTGCTGCAATTCTATGATGGGCTCGGGCGGAAGGTGCAGGAGAAGCGCGAGGATGTTGGTTGGGGCACATCCATGGTGGTTACTGATACGCGCTATGATGCGCTCGGTCGGGTGATCGCGACCTCGCAGCCACGCGCAGACACCAGCGGATGGAGTACGTACCTGCCACAGCCTGCCGCAACTACACCATTGTATCGCCAGACTGCGACCTCCTATGATGGGTTAGGGCGCACCCTCCTGGTGACCGCGCCGGACTCGTCGGTGGCCGAGCATGTGTATGGGAGCTCGTCGATTGGGGCAACCACCGCACAGTATGATGCAAATGACCACAAGACCGTTCGCCATACCGATCCCTTAGGGCGCATGCTGCGCGTGGAAGAATTTTCTGGGAGCGCCAACCCCTATTCGCTGTATGCCACCACCACCTATGGCTATGATCGCCTGGATCGGCTCAGCAGTGTGACTGACCAACTGAATAACGCCACCAGTCTCAGCTATGATGCGCTTGGGCATAAAACCGGGATGAATGACCCGGATATGGGCAACTGGAGTTATACCTATAATCCTGATGGCACCCTCAAAACCCAAACTGATGCCAAGAGCCAGGTGACAACGTTTACCTATGATGTGCTCGATCGCCTAACAGACACGACCTTCAGCACCAGCGATCCAGCGCGACGCTTCCGCTACGATGCTGGGACAAACGGCAAAGGCCACCGCACTTCGACCTGTGTTGGCACGATTGGATCGTGTAGTATTGACCAGACGTGGGTGTATGACGGGCGCGGACGTCAAACCAATGCCAGCCAAACGATTGGCAGCACAACCCTCACTTTAGGTTCGGAGTATGACTCGGCGGATCGGCTAACCATGCAAACCTACTCGGATGGTGAAGCAGTCACGACGAGCTACGATTCCGCAGGACGAGCATTGAGCCTGTGTACGAGCCTGGGTGGCTGCTATGTGAATAGTGCGAGTACCACCTACAATCCACTTGACCAACCTGTGACCCGCCAGACCGGCAATGGCGTGACCACGACCTGGGCGTATAATAACCCGCTATCGCAGTTTGCAGCGGATTACCGTACCAGCGGTGTTCGACCGCAGCTATACCTACGATTCGGTCGGCAATATCACCGCGATCCGTAACTTCACGGGCAATCTGACACAGGATTTTAGCTACGACCATCGTGACCGACTGACGCATGCCTGGACAGTGGCAGGAACGGCGCAAGCGCCAGCGAACCTGGGGCAGTGGCAAGCCTTTGGGCCACCAGCACCACCTGAAGCCGCTCAAACCAACGCCAGTCTCCCAGCAGTACCGGCGGCGCTGGTGTTTGATGAGGCAGCACAGGTGCTCGGAAGTGCGGGCGGCATGAGTGGCGCTGGCATGTTGGATGGCGTAGGTGGACCGGATGTGCGCAACCAGTCGATTGCGGCACAGCTTGCGCAGATCGGGAGCTTGGCCAATCAGCCTATGGCACGTGGCCCGATTGTAGCGCAGAGTGTCCCGCCACCAGCCACCTTTGTCACGACCGCTGATGCGACCAACAAAGATGATGTCCCAACTACCAACTTTGGCACGGTCGCCACCATGGATGCTGAAGGGGGAACCGATCCCGATCGCCAAGCACTCATGCGTTTTGTGGTCAGCGGGGTGACCAACCCTATTGTCAGTGCGGTGGTACGCGTGCGGGTCACCACCAATGACACTGCCGATGGCCCGACGATCTACCGGACAGCAGAAGGTTGGACGGAAACCGGGGTCAATTGGAACAATCGCCCAGCCCAGACCAGTGGCGCGCTTGATGATCGCAGCGCAATGAGCCTAAATACCTGGTATGACTATGATGTGACCAGTGAGGTGACCGGCAATGGCACCTACAGTTTTGTGCTGGTGAGTGGCAGCACCGATGGCGTCGTGCTCTCCTCGCGCGAAGGCACACATCCACCCGAGTTGGTCGTAACCTTTGGCAGTGGCTCATCCCCGACCGCGACGCCTACCCCAACCAACACACCAACGCCGACACCTACCCCTATCCCAGGTGGCGGATCGACCCTGGTGTCGGATTCATTCACCCGCACGGTGAGCAATGGCTGGGGCAGCGCCACCACGATCGGTGGCACCTATGCCACACCCGGCAGCAATGCTGCCGATTACGCCGTGAATGGCACGCTTGGGCGCTTCACGATCACGGCGGCGAATACCAATCGCGAACTGGTACTGAATGGAGCTGGCAGCAGTACTGCTCAGGATATTGACATTACCGCGCGCATGGCGGCGAGTATCCTGCCAGTGGGTAGTGGGGCCGAGGTGCGTTTCGCCACCCTTGGACGGCAAGTCAGCACCGGCAATCTGTATCGTGGCGTCGTCCGGCTCCTGGCCGATGGCAGCGTCAAACTCCAGGTTCAAACCGTGACCGGTGGCAGCGAAGTGTGGCTCGCCACGGGAACGACGGTAAGTGGTTTGACGGTGACTGCGGGCAGTTTCATTCGCGTGCGGGTTCAGATGACCGGCGCGTGAGCCCGACGACGATTAAGATGCGGGCGTGGGCCGATGGCGCGACCGAACCAACCACCTGGCTAGTGACCCAAACCGACAGCACGGCGGCGATGCAGGCGGCGGGGTATGTTGGGCTACGCACCCATCTGACCAGCGAAAATACCAGTGTGCCAATCACCGCCAGTTGGGACGATTGGCTGGTCACCGACCTCGCGGCAAGTGCGCCGACACCAACGCCGACCAACACGCCAGTGGTTCCACCCACCAACACACCAACACCAACACCGAACCCGGCCGTGGTGGCACCACCGACCTACGATGATAGCTTCAGCTATGACACGATTGGCAATCTGACGAGCAAGGATGGCGTGAGCCAGCAATATGGCGCCAACAACAACGGCACTGGTGCGCGCCCGCACGCCGCGCGGATTGTTGGTGGTGTAACCTATACCTATGATAATAATGGCAACCTGCTCACGGGTGGTGGACGCACGTTGACCTGGAATGCGACCAACCAGCCCAGCCAGATTGTGAGCGGTGGGATCACAGAACTCTACGAGTATGATGCGGATGGCAGTCGGGTAAAGCGCACCGTCAATCCGAGCGCCATCACCACGATCTACGCCTTTGGCCTCTACGAGAAAGAGGGCACGGTCACGCGCAAGTACTATACCTTCGGCGGGCAAGCGATTGCTATCCGTGACAGTGTGGCTGGGTTAAGCTACCTGTATGGCGATCATATTGGAAGTGTGAGTGCATCCATTGACACGAATGGTGTCCTGACCAGCATGCAGCACTTTGATGCCTGGGGGAAGAAGCTGGCTGGGAATGTGACCAAAACCAAACGCGGTTTTACGGGCCAGTATCTGGACGACACCGGGTTACTGTTCTATAATGCCCGTTATTATGATCCAGGGATTGGGCGGTTCGTGAGTGCGGATACGATTGTGCCGGGAGCGGGGTCGCTGACCGTAGCACCGAACGATGCGGTGGCGTTGGCGGCTTGGGGACAGCGTGGGCCAGCAGCAAATCCGCAGCAACTCAATCGCTACGCCTATGTCCTGAATAATCCGCTGCGGCATATTGATCCACTAGGCCATGCTGATGGCCCGCGCTGGCTCGCAACCAACGACATTACCTAACCCGAGTGCAGAGGCGGCAAAGCAAGGGCAGGCGAGGCCACTACCTGACGCTGGAACAATTAATCCCCAAGAAGTACGCTTCAGCCAGGACAGTATAAATTATCGCTTTAAGGATGGTCGGACGGTTGATGATTTGGCAGACGGTCTTCGAAATGGCAGTATAAAGGCCGCTGATGTGCCAGCTATCAGGCTAGTTGAAAAGGACGGGAACCTGTTCACCCTAGATAATCGTAGACTTGAAGCATTTCGGCGTGCCGAAGTGGATGTCAATTATCGGATGGCGACCCCACAAGAAATTGCGCATGATGCCTTCAAGTTTACCACTCAGAATAATGGTGTTTCTATTAGAATACGTGGAGGCCCTCAATGATTGATAGTGATATGGTGAAGAACATTCAGTCACGTGAGGAGTTTATCAATTTCGTACGGCAGTTGGGGGCAGACTACAAACACACTCCCGAAGACTGGGAGAACAGCTCGATTGATCGCTACTTAGAAGCTGTTGCAGCTTGGGTCGCTGATATGAATGGCTATTATCGATTGCAAGAAACTTCTGCTCCTGAGCTTAATTGGTCATCTATGGCTCAAATACTGCTAGCGGGCAAATCGTATGAGTAGCTTGTTTATAGTTTGTGCTATAGAACGATTGCAAGAACCAGTTGGCAAGCCTTGAACAGGGATTTGGGGCAACTCAAAGAACCAAACCGCCTCTGGCCGTCACATACCGTGCCTTATATAAAACTACGCACGACAACACTCGTTGTCGTGCGTAGTTTCAGGATGTGGAAGCAACATCCATGGGATTACTTCTAGGAGAGCCCGGCAAGCACTTGTGCTGGTGTCAATCGCCCTTGATCGGTTTGATCAAAATGGGCATCGAAACTCACCATCCGTGCGCCAACCCGTTCCGCCGCGACGTATTGGTAGGCATCATCGAAATCCAGGTCAAACCGATCCATAATCGCGACGGTGCGATACATTGCCATCGGTGCCAAACTGACTAATGCAATGTTGCCATCGATGAGCACATCTTGGACAAAGAGGGTGAATATCTGCCGCAGACCAACCCGATCCAGAATGACCCCAAGCGAATGGAACGTAAAATCGCTCATCACGATCTGTGTTAACGGCACGCGATTCAACAACTGCCCAACGACTGCCGATTGCGGTTGCCCAAGCAGGCGTTCGAGCCAGATATTCGTGTCGAGCAGATACACTATTCGGCTCTCCAGATTAATGCTTGATGCTGAAGTTCAACTGATGTCATGGTCACGGCAGTGAGAGTACCTGCATCAGCCCAATCTTGGCGCAGCGTGGTACGCACCGAGTTCATGCGTTTGTGGAGAAGAAATTCCACAAAATCGTGGACTTCCAATCGCAGTGATGGTGGCAAATCGCGGATCAACTCCTCAAGTGGTGGGGTGGTAATCGACATGATCAGCTCCTCGCACGGAATGTAACTGAATGTAGTGTAGCATAGAATAACGGGTAACGAAAGGATTTTGGAGCGGTCATTGCTCCTTCAGAGGCTACCTATACCATGGTAGAATGACCTTAGGGATGGATTATTGTACCTTCCCAACCCACGCATCAGCTAACACGCGCTTAGCGCGTCTTGTTGCCTAAACACCCTCGGTAATGCGCGATAATGCCCGTTATTACGACCCTGGCATCGGGCGGTTCGTGTCGGCGGATACGATCGTGCCAGGAGGCGGGTCGTTAACGGTCGCACCGAATGATGCGACCGCGTTGGCAGCGTGGGCAAAGGTTAAGGAAGGTGGCCCGAAGAACCCGCAGGATCTTAACCGTTATACCTATACTGAAAATAACCCTGTCCTCAAAAACGACCCCACTGGCCATTGCTCTGGTGGCAGCCTGTGGAATAATTTTGTCAGTGTGTTCAATGGCACGTGCATGCGCAAAGGCATGGCCATTCTAGCTCGTGGACGGACTGTTGAGGAGAAGGCACTTGGTGCGTTAGCCTATGCTGGGCCGCCTATGGCGGTCGGGGCAGCTATCCTTGGTACTGCTGGGCTTGCGGCTCCTGTGATTGGCGCACTTGGGGCAAGTACTGCTGAAGTTGGCGTCGAAGTATCCGCTTATCAGATCGCTCGTGAGGGTGGAAAGCATGCTGGATTTCTCAAAAATTATGCCGATCGACCCATCGGGCAAATCGAAAAGGGTATTCGATCACTTGATGGGCGCGTCCAGCAGCATTTGGCAAAGCTCGCGAACCCAGCACAATATGCAGAGAGTTGGGGAAGCATGGATGAACGAGCACGCAATGGCTTGCTAGGACACTGGGCTGAGGATATAGTGAGGCTTCAGGAGGAAGCAGCCGTATTACGCGGTTTGGTTGAAGAGAAAACGAAGGGGCAACCATGAATTCGACAAAGACACCAATCTATTTTCTTCAAGACTTCTATCAATGCATTCTTGAACGTGCAATCGCGGCACAGACTGAAAATCTCGAGGTAGCTAAAGCAGGTACGTCACAAGCCGGAAGGGATTTCGCACAAGGAAGGGCATTGGCTTATTATGAAGTGATTGACACTTTTATCAATCAGGCCGAGAGCTTCGGTTTAGATTCAAAGGAAATTGGGTACTCTCCAGAAGATAGCGATAAGCTTCTGAGAAATGTTCGGTAGATGCGATGCCATATTGTAAGAAGTGCCTCTTAACGTGGCGATATAGTGGCCTAAACGTGCACCAGATGGCAGGTGTTTCATCGGTAGTGATGATTCGGCCTTTCCCTTGGATTGGCGTTGCTGCTGATGTAGCCGCACTTCTTTACCTGAAGGCATACGCATTGGGCTGTATTGTGTCGCCCGGTTCACATGCTGGGACAAGACGAAGCGTGTGCCTAATTGAAGGGTATCAAAAACTAGGCAGAACAATTTCTGATAGATTGAAATGCCACCAATATCGGAGGATTTGAGCGCCATCCTACCACATCCCAACGCCCAAACACCCTCTCACCATCACATACCGCGCCTTATCTCATGTTCAGGCGCTTCTGAACCACTCAGAAGCGCCAAACACACGTTACAATCCAATCTGTGCGGCGGCATTCTCGCGGAACAGTGAGGATTCGCGAATATACTGCCGGAGGGTACGCACATCGGTGTGTCCCGTTTGCTGCATGATGATTCGTTCTGCCACACCAGCTTGTGCTGCCGCTGTTACGAGACCAGCACGCAGGCTGTGGCTACCATAGGCGGATGCATCTAGCCCTTGCGCTGCAATTGCGCGCTTTAGGATGCGGCCTACGGCATACGCTGGCAATGCGCGATTGACGCGTGCACCATGCGGGCTCAACGCGCGAAACAGATGCCCCGAGCGAATCCCAGCCCGTTTCAACCACGCTTGTACCGCTCGAACCGGGCATGTGGCTGGCTCCCAACCAAATGGGATCGCTTTTTGCACGCCCGTGCCTTCCTGATCGGTTTTTGACCGGCGGAGGGTCACGATCAGCCCTTCTGGTACAAAGGTGAGATCAGCGATCAACAGACCCACCAGCTCACTACAGCGGAATGCGCCCATAAAACCGAGCAGCAAGACTGCTCTTTCCTGGATACCGCGATAGGTTGGAGGGATGGTTGCAATCACTTGCCGAAGCAGCGCCACCGAAAGGGCGCGTTTCGCCAGCGGTGCCATACCCTGTTTGCGTCGGAGGCCACGCAATACGGTGGCAACTTCTGGATCGGCGGTGGGATCGGGTTGCCGCGCCTGTCGGTGATAGAACGCAATGCCGCACAGGCGACGGTCAATCGTGGCAACACTCACCTGCAGTGCCAACGCGCCAACAAAGCCAAGGACGGTTTCAGGTGTCGCCGGTAACGATCGGCGTTGATGGCTGGCACACCACGCCGTGAAGGTGTGCCAATCACTCGCGTAGGCGTCACGGGTGTTGGCAGCATAGCTATAAGCCGTGTAGGATTGCGCATGGGCGAGCGCGGTAGCAAAGTCGGTCATGGAGTTCCTCCGTATCGTCATCATTACTGCACGGAGGAAGCATACGCGGGGGAGACCGACGGAGCAAAATAGAGTGTGCTCCTTGTGATACGAACCACCAAATCCACGAGCATCCGCAGGACGCCCGCGTAACCGTGAAATGGGTAACAACCCCGCGCTAGTGGATGCGATCGCATAATGACCGCTACTCATTATAAACTGATAATATTGTATGGACTAGGCTAATGCGTTCTTCTTGATGTAAATTCCGAGGAGTTTGAGTGCCCCTCAAGTGGCCTGACGGACAAAACCCAAGGCACGTCGAACCTGACGCGGCTGAGCAGCGGCCCATTCAGCGATAGCAAGCATGGAGGTATGGTTGGCGAGGAGCGCAACGACCGCTAGAGACAAGGTCGAGGCGAGCGAAGGCCAGTGGCAGGTTCGCTCTTCGAAACGTGACGGTCGCACCGAGCGATGCGATTGCGGTATACTGCATCGAACACTCCTTGGTGTCCGGCTGCTTCAGTAACAACCATCAGAGTGAGGAATGTCTATTTGGCTACCATTTGGAGAACGCATAAGCCCTACCATTGCAGCAGGAATGAACAGAGGAACAATGGAGCTATTCGTGTCTGGTGAACATACCGCGCCGCTCATTCGTTTAGAGCATGTCAGTAAATCGTACCAAGAGGCGGGCCAACAACGGCTTGTTCTGCGTGATGCGAGTGCAGTCTTTGCGCAAGGCGAATATACGGTGCTTGTTGGCAAGAGTGGTTCTGGTAAAAGCACCTTGCTCAATCTGGTGAGCGCGATCGATACACCTGATACTGGCGAGGTATTTGTGGCTGGCGAGAATCTCACAACCCTCCCTGAACGCGAACGCACTCTCTTCCGCCGCCGTATGATCGGTTTTATCTTCCAGTTTTTTAATCTAGTGCCAACACTTACTGTTTTGGAAAACCTGCTATTACCACTCGAATTGAATGGGCGCACACAACCGCAGGATCGCCAGCACGCCCGTGATTTGCTTGCACATGTTGGGCTCGCTGATCGCCATGCTACCTATCCAGATCGGCTCTCTGGTGGCGAGCAGCAGCGTGTCGCAATTGCCCGCGCACTCGTTCACGATCCACCGCTTGTATTGGCCGATGAGCCAACAGGCAACCTCGATAGCGAGACAGGCCTCCAAATATTGGATCTCCTCGATACACTCACCCATCGGGTTGGGAAAAACCTTCTGATGGTCACGCATAGCCCCGAAGTGATTGGCCGCGCCGATCGGGTACTCCGAATCGTGGATGGCAGGTTGGTTGAGACGGATACTCGCGGCGGGTAACGTTGGAACGGTGGAGCGTTGGAACCGGGTACCCTCTGGGTGTAGCGGAAAGCGCAGAGCCGAAAGCGCAGGAACGCAGGAGCGCTGGAGCATTGAAGCATTGAAGCCGGGTGCCCTCTGGGCGAAGCATTGAAGCATTGAAGCGCTGGAACGATGGAACGGTGGAGCGGTGGAGCGCACTGTGTCTCCGCGTCTCCGTGTCTCCGTGGTTCTGAGCGGACGAACACAAGGTTCGCCGGTACGATTCGGCTGCGTTCAGGGCAGACTTGGCTCAGCGGTTCCGCAGTTCTGCGGTTCTGCGGTTCTGCGGTTTGGTTCTTGGTTCTTGTTCTCTTGTTCTCTTGTTCTGCTGTTCTGCTGTTCTGCTGTTCTGCTGTTCCGCAGTTCTGTGCTCCTTAGGATTATTCTGCTTATGCTTATGCTTACCTCAATCCGTCATCTTCTGCGCCACCCTTGGCAAGTCGGCCTGGCCATTCTTGGGGTAGCATTGGGCGTCGCTGTGGTTGTGTCAATCGATTTGGCCAACGAGAGTGCCAGGCGTGCATTTACACTTTCGACAGAAGCGGTAACCGGCCGGACAACCGATCAGATTGTGGGTGGGCCAAATGGCCTCGACGAAACCCTTTACCGTCGGCTGCGTGTCGATCTTGGAATACGGGCAAGTGCGCCGCTGGTAGAAGGCTATGCATCAGCACCCGATCACCCTGGCCTGTCGCTGCATATCTTGGGGGTCGATGCATTAGCAGAAAGCCAGTTCCGTCCATTTCTGGCACCAGGTGGTAGCCAAACAGCGGCGGATCTAGCCCAACTCTTCACACGCCCAAATGCGGCGCTACTCTCCTCAAGCACCGCTCAGAGTTTCGCGATCGCAAATGGCTCAACGCTACGCCTACGGGTTGGCCCAAACCAGCGTGAGGCACTCCTGATCGGCCTGCTGGATCCAGCCGACGCAAACACGCGGCGTGCGCTCGATGGCATTCTGGTGACCGATATTGCCACAGCGCAGGAATGGCTTGGCAGCCTTGGGCGATTAAGCCGGATCGATCTGATCCTACCGGAAGATGCTTCTGGAGAAGCGCTACGCGCACAGATCGTCGCAATCTTACCGCCCGATGCACAATTGATGCGTCCCGAGGTTCGTACCAACGCGATTGCACAAATGACGCAAGCGTTTGAGCTGAATCTCTCCGCGCTGAGCCTGTTGGCCCTGGTCGTTGGCATGTTTCTGATCTATAACACAATCACCTTCTCGGTGGTTCAGCGGCGCGGGTTGCTTGGCACACTACGCTGCCTGGGTGTCTCGCGTAGCCAGATTTTTGGCCTAGTACTTGGTGAGGCACTGGTTGTTGCGTTGGTTGGCTCATTGGCTGGGCTGATGCTTGGCATCCTGCTTGGGCGAATCCTGGTTGGTATGGTGACCCAAACAATCAATGATCTGTATTTTGCGGTAACGGTGCGATCAGTCGATCTTGCTTGGCAACCACTCGCAAAGGGGTTTTTATTGGGTCTTGGCGCAACGCTCCTGGCGGCAGCGGTTCCTGCTATTGAGGCTACCTTCACACCGCCGCGTACTGTCCTACGCCGATCTTCATACGAAGAACGCGTGCGACGAATCGTACCCCTGGTTGCAGCGGCGGGTGCCGCATTACTGGCGATTGGCGGTGGGTTGCTTGCCATACCTGGCAATAGCCTGATACTGAGCTTTGCTGGCCTCTTTGCGATCACGATTGGTGCCGCTGCCATAACACCACTCTTGACGCTGTTGTTCATGCAGTTGATCCGGCCTATCTTTGGGTTCTTGGCTGGAATGCTTGGCCGCATGGCTGCGCGGGATGTGGTGGCAAGCCTGAGCCGCACCTCCGTTGCGGTTGCCGCGCTGATGATCGCGGTCGCAGTGACAATCGGGGTTGGGCTGATGGTTGGCAGCTTCCGTACGACGGTTATCCGCTGGTTAGATACTACCCTGCGTGCCGATATCTATATTGCGGCGGTGGATGCAAGTTCCGGTAGGCCAACGATGCCACTCCCACCCGCATTGATTGAGCGTTTAAGTAGCGCGCCTGGAGTTGCCCGTGTACGGCGCTATCGCACTGTTGAGGTACAGAGCTCAGTTGGCGCAACCCTGGTAGTGGCACTCGATGTTGCTGTGCCAGATCGCCAGATCTTCCAGTTTCTCGATGGTAAGGAAGCCGATATCTGGGCAGGTTGGGAACGTGGTGAGGTGCTGATCTCCGAGCCATATGCCTTCCGCCACGCGGCGAGGGTGGGAGACACACTTCAGCTCCAGACCGCGATGGGCCAGCAATCATTCCGCGTAGCGGGAATCTTCTACGATTATGGCACCGATCGTGGTGTTGTGATGCTTGATCTCTCACGCTACCAGGCGTTGTGGAATGATACCCAGATTGCTTCGCTTGGATTATATGCCGCACCTGGCCAGGATACCGATCAACTTGTCCAGCAGTTGCGCAGCTTGGCTGGCACCTTTGCCGAGGGTAGCACACCACTCTTGAATATACGCTCGAATAAGGCATTGCGTGAGGGCTCGCTTGCGATTTTCGATCGCACTTTTGCCATTACCGGGGTTCTGCAACTGCTGGCTACCCTGGTTGCTTTTGTTGGCATTCTATCTGCCCTGATGGCACTGCAACTTGAACGTTCGCGTGAGTTGGCGGTCTTACGTGCCAATGGCCTTACTCCTGGGCAGTTGTGGGGTGTCGTACTCTCACAAACGGGCCTGATGGGTTTTACCGCTGGCCTGATTGCACTACCGGTTGGTACACTCATGGCTGCGATCTTGGTGTTTGTGATCAACAAACGCTCATTTGGTTGGACGCTCCTGTTCCAACTCGATCCTGGTCTCTTTGCACAGGCATTGCTGGTTTCGGTTGGCGCGGCGCTCTTAGCTGGGCTCTATCCAGCCTGGAAGATGGGCCGTACTTCACCAGCCCTTGCGCTACGTGAGGAGTGACGCGGTGGTGGGAGAATGCCATTTCAACGCAAAGGCGCAAAGGCGCAAAGACGCAAAGACACAAAGACGCCAGCATATACTGTGCTGTTTCATGCTCGAGCGACGTGGTCATACCAAGCTGCATCCAAACGATAGCTTCACCACAGCGGGTACCCTTTGGGTGCAGAGATGCAAAGAGTGCGCTCGTATCCCCAAACTCTGTGTCTCTGTGCCTCTGTGGTGAAAATAGACCCGAGCAAACGGGTTGCGCAATCCGTTTCACCCCTGTATACTCTGTTCATTCCACCCAATCGGGAGTAAACAATGCAGGTCGCGATCGATTTCGGAGCCAGCAACACCGATGTTGTTGCGTGCGATGACGCCGGAGAATTGCGCCGCTGGAGTATGCCAAGTATTGGCCAACCCAGCGAGAGTCGTGTACGTGTCATTCTTGCAGCAGGCCAGATCGAGCTCGCCGAAGTGGAATGGCTCGCAGTGACGGGTGGTAATCGTAGCGAGTTGCCTATGGTGATCGATGGAGTTGGATTGCGCCCTATCGCGGAGGTAGCTGCAATCGGGCGTGGTGGCCTGGCGTTGGCTGGCCTTGAGGCGGCCGCGATTGTGAGCGCAGGCTCTGGTACCGCTGTGATTGCTGCACGAACAGAAGGGTACCAGCATATTAGTGGTACGGGTGTTGGTGGTGGCACCTTACTCGGCCTAGCACGTTTACTGATTGGTACCGCAGATGCGCAGGCGGTGGATGCGCTTGCACGGGCTGGCAGCCATGTGGGTGTCAATCTAACGATTGCGGAGGTCGTGGGTTCCACTGCTATTGGCAGCCTCCCACCGAATACAACCGCTGTTAATTTTGGCAAACTTGCGCGCCAGGCCATCACGCCAAGCCGGCCCGATATGGCAGCAGGGATCATTAACTTGGTCGGGCAGGTTATTGCGGTCGTGGCGATCAACGCTGCGCGCTCCCAAGGCTTTGAAGATATCGTGGTTGTTGGTCACCTCACCGATCTCGCGAGTATCCGTACGACTCTTGCGGAGGTTGGTGGATTCTATAACGCTCGCATCCATCTTCCTGCTGGCGGCGGGTACGCCACAGCCCATGGCGCACTCCTTATGGCACAAGGCTAGAGCGCAAGAACGCACAACGCAAGAGCGCACAGCGCAATCAATCGCTCCACCGTTCTACCGCTCCAATGCTCCAATGCTTCATTGCTCCAATGCTCCACCGGGGCACCAGGACGGGGCACCCTCTGGGTCTGGCACCCCGGTCTGGTACCCGGCTCCACCGCTCCATTGCTCCAACGTTCCATCGCTCATCTATACAATATTGTATTCAAACAGCAACCTATTTGGTATGCTCTTCATGCTATACTAATTTTGTCTCTGCCTTCCACTCTCGCAACAATTTATTCGCAGAGGAGAAACTACGTGGCTGATGAAGTTCCAATACCTGTAGCGGTTTCAAGACGCACATTTCTGCGGCGTGTTGCTATGGGTGGGGCAATTGTGCTGATCCCTGGTGCAGCAGCCCTTGCGTTACGTGCAGTGCCAACCGATACAACCCCGCCCATCCAGCATTCCAGCGTACCATCAGAAACCCTGCGCATTGGCCTGCTGCTGCCACAATCACAGATTTACCCACAGTTGAGCCAGAGTTTACTGCGCGGTTTCCAACTCGCACTCACAGAATCCTCTGTTCGGCATGTTGCTCTTGAACCACGCGCAGCGCTTCTGCCTGTGGATTATGGTAAAAGCCCGGCGCAAGCATTAAGCACTGCCCGTGAGCTTGTTACTGGTCGCCAGGTGGATGTGTTAAGCGGCCTCTTCAGCCGGAACCATGCTGACAGCCTGGAATCGCTTCTGCGTGAGCATCAGACCCCACTGCTGGTAAGTGATATTGGCGCAAATACAATCAGTACTCACAATAAAAGCCCGTATATTATGCGCAGTTCGTTAGGGTTCTGGCAATCGAACCTTGCGCTTGGGCAGTGGGCCGCGCAACAGGTTGGCCAACGCGCGGTGATCAGCACCTCTTTCTATGAGAGTGGCTATGATACCATCCATGCCTTTCGCTCTGGATTTGAACATGGTGGCGGTGAAATCCTGGCAACAATCAGTATGGGCGCACCCTACAATGGTGTCGCTACACCAGCCGAGGCACTTGCCCGCATTGAATCCCTGAACCCAGATGTTGTGTATGCCGCCTATAGTGGCCAGGATGCAATTGCATTTGTGCGCTCCTATGCAGAATCTGGCTTGCACAACCGTGTACCACTCCTTGGCACTGCGATGTTGGTTGAAGAACAGCTGCTTCCTGAGATCGGCTCAGCAGCGATCGGGATACGTAGCGCATTTAGTTGGGCACCGAGCCTTATGAACCCGCAGAATCAAGCATTCATGGCAGCATTTGCGGCTCATACTGGTACTCAGGCCGATGCATTTGCCGTATTGGGCTACGATTCAGCAAACCTCATTCTTGCAGCTGCTCAATTCAGTGGCGGAGTACACAATCGGGAGCGGTTCCATGCAGCTTTGCATAATTCTCGCTTCGATGGCCCACGCGGCAATCTGGTGATTGAACCAACCTACCTCGAAGCTACCGCCCCAATCTATCTCCGCGAGGTTCGCCAGCAAGGCAGTTCCTTCACAAATCAGGTTGCTATGCAGCTTGATGCGCTGGCTGAGCACGATCCACGTGTCGTAGAGCTCCGCGACACACTACGCAGTGGGTGGACAAACGCGTATTTGTGTGTGTAATCACAAGGAGGGGCCTCATGGCCGAACCGTTTCTGAGTGAAATTCGGATCTTCTCGTTTGGTTTTGCTCCCAGGGGTTGGGCGCTGTGTGATGGGCAGCTTTTGCCGATCAATCAAAACCAGGCACTCTTTTCATTACTTGGCACGACCTTTGGTGGCGATGGGCGTGTGAACTTCGCGCTTCCAGATCTACGGTCACGCCTCCCTATTCATGTGGGTAATGGCCATGTTCTTGGCGAACGTGGCGGCGAACAGGCCCATACTATCAGCCAGGCTGAGCTGCCAACCCATACACACTCGCTGATGGCAAATGCGGCCAATAGCACCACACCCGTGCCAAGCGCGAACTACCTTGCGGCTGCAGCAATCTATGAATCGGCTGCAAATGGCCCGCTTACCACACTCTCACCTACATCAATAACACCAATAGGTGGCTCACAGGCGCATCTAAATATGCAACCCTTTCTGACACTGAGTTTCGGTATTGCCCTGCAGGGCATCTTCCCGAGCCCGAATTAGGAGGTTTCTATGGCACAGCCATATGTTGGCGAAATCCGAATGTTCGCTGGGAATTTTGCGCCAGCAGGCTGGATGTTCTGCGATGGCCAACTACTGCCAATTTTTGAGAACGAGACCCTCTTTCAGTTGATTGGCACAACCTACGGCGGCGATGGTCAGAGTACCTTCGCACTACCCGATCTGCGTGGGCGGCTACCGCTGCACCAGGGGAATGGCTTTATTCTTGCAGAGACAGGTGGTGTCGAGGAGATTACGCTGACATCCAGCCAGATTCCTAGCCATACACACCCTCTGGTGGCAACAGGTGCATCGGCTGCGCAAACAAACCCGCAGGGTAACCTGCTCGCCCAGCCACCAGCAATATCCATCTATCTTGATGATGTCGCAAGTGGCTCAATGAACGCTGCTGCAATTGCCTCAACGGGCGGTAGCCAGCCACATACCAACCTGATGCCAGCACTTTGTATTAATTTCATCATCTCACTGTTTGGCATTTTCCCATCTCCCACATAAGGAGGAATCATAGATGGCCGACCCATTTGTAGCTGAGATTCGGATCTTTCCGTTTAATTTCGCACCCAAAGGCTGGGCCTGGTGTGATGGCCAGTTGCTGCCCCTCTCGCAGAACACCGCGCTCTTCTCACTGCTTGGTACAACCTATGGTGGCGATGGACGGAGCAATTTCGCTCTGCCCGATCTCCAAGGCTGTGCGCCAATGCATCCAGGCCAAGGTCCAGGGCTATCACTGTACGATCTTGGGCAACCGAGTGGCACTGAAACCGTGAGCTTGCTGGAATCGGAGATCCCCGCCCATAACCATACTATGCGAATCGGAACCGACCCAGCAGAACTGGGGGCACCCGGAACTTCGCGTGTGCTCGGGCGGTCAGCGGGTGGGTTTATCTATAATCCAAGCGCAACTGGGCTTGTACCACTGAGTGATCAAGCGCTGGCACCGATTGGTGCTGATCAGCCACATAACAATATGCAGCCCTATCTAACGTTCTATTTCTGTATTGCACTGCAGGGTGTCTTCCCACCCCGTACCTAAGAATATGACAAAAACAGCCTCAATCTGCCCGGTATTCCCAGGAGCCATGCTTCGTGTAAGGCCGATCACCTCAGACGATCTGAGTTTTTTGGCTGAACTCTATGCATCGACGCGTATGGAAGAGCTCTCAGTTACAGATTGGAGCGCTGATCAGAAGCAGGCGTTTCTTGTTGGGCAATTTCAGGCGCAACATGCCTATTATCAAGAACATTACAGCAATGCCGCGTTTGATCTGATTCTGCTAGATGATCAACCAATTGGGCGGATCTACATAGATCGTTGGGCCGATGAGTTGCGTCTTGTAGATATTGCGCTTCTGCCTAACTACCGGCGGCGCGGAATTGGCTCGGCGTTCTTCTCGGCGATTCTGGCAGAGGCCCGGCAAGCTGCAATTGCTGTACGCCTCCATGTGGAGATGTTTAACCCCGTGCTAGAGTGGTATGCTCGGCTGGGATTTCACCCGATAGACACGCATGGTGTTTACTACCTGATGGAATGGCAACCTGAGGTGCTGCATGCTTAATACACTCCGTAGCGATGATTTTAGACCATATCTGAACCAATCCTTCAATATGCACATCGCCATGGCGAGTAGCCAGCCGCATATGCGCGCACTGGAGCTTGTCGAGGTCAGTGAGTCACGCCACACACCTTCCAGTGACGATGCCCGTCGCCCTTTCTCGCTGATCTTCCGTGATCCTGCCGGTGGGGTGCTTCCACAATCGATCTATACGCTTGAGCATTCCGCGCTCGGAAGCTTGGAGATCTTCCTCGTTCCAATCGCGGCACGCCAGGACGGAACACAATACCAGGCAATCTTTAACTAATCATTCAATACCTATTCGATATATTTCATCGTTCTAGCTTCATCGTATCACAACAGAGGTTCACTATGTCGTCTCGCGCGTCGCTCTGCTATCGAATATTCAACCTGCTGCTGGTATTAGCCCTCATCGCTACACCTGCAACCAGCTTTGCCCAGCCGTTCTCCGCGCCTGCGCGCCCTGTCGCAGCGGTGCCATCCCAGCCAAGCGCTATTGTTGGAACGCCAAGCGCAACGATGGTCGATAGCCTTCTGGTGGATAAAAATGGTAATGGCAAAGCCGATCCAGGCGATACACTGCGCTACACAACAACGATCTCAAATGCGACTGGTGTGAATGCGACTGGTGTAGCCCTTAGTGCATCGCTCGATCCAAACACAACTCTGGTGGCTGGGTCAGTGCGTGTAGGTGCGCTAGCTCTTCCAGATAGTTATGCGCTGCTGAAGGATGTAACGCTGACAGTCTCTGTCGTTGGCAACGGCGTGCTGGCAAATGATACCGGTACGCCAACGCCAACCACAGCCGCCGCAACAAGCACCACAACTGCCGGTGGAAGTGTCACACTGAATGCGAATGGCACATTTAGCTACACCCCGCCAACCGGGTTC
>JANLSE010000046.1:0-11186 GCA_031362265.1 Roseiflexaceae bacterium | reverse complement strand
GATATTCAATTAACGGGTCGCGTTGGGCAATTGCTTGTAACCCGATTTCTTGGCGCAGGTATTCCATGCCAGTAAGGAAATCGACCCATTGGCTGTCGATTGCGCCAAGCATCATGCGCCGTTCCACAAAGCGCATATTATCTATACCAATCGTCTTCTCACGCTCTTCATAGGCATCCTCAACCTCATCAGTCAAGAGGGTGATAATTTCATCGTGCGACATATTCGTGAGTGAATCGGGGGTGATTTCGCTTGGCAAGCGTGGGTCGATTGTGCGAATTGCGCGAATCAGAGCGGCATAATCGGGATCGCCATTCTCGTCTCCATCACCGCTGAGATGTACTCCCACAAGTGCTTCGATCTCGGCACCAATCATATCGAGCACCTGATCGTGCATATCCTCGCCATGTAAGATCGCGCGGCGATCCGCATAGATCACGGTGCGCTGCTTGTTCATAACGTCGTCAAAATCAACCGTATGCTTACGCAGATCGAAGTTATAGCCCTCAACTTTATGCTGGGCGTTCTCGATGATGCGGCTGAGCAGCCCTGCCTCGATTGGCATATCATCTTCGACACCAACTCGCTCCATCAGGCCACGTACACGATCCATGGCGAAGCGCCGTAGCAGTTCATCTTCGAGTGAGAGGTAGAAACGCGATGAGCCCGGGTCCCCTTGGCGGCCAGCACGGCCACGTAACTGGTTATCGATACGGCGCGCCTCGTGGCGTTCGGTTCCAATAATATGCAGACCACCGGATTCGCGCACTGCTCCACGCTCTTGCTCGACCGTCTGGCGTGCCTCGGTCAGTGCTTCAGCCACCTGATCTGGCGTTGATTGTTCGATCTTAATGCCACGCGCTGCCAGAATTTCTTCAACCAGACCATCTGGGTTACCACCCAACAAGATGTCGGTACCACGGCCAGCCATGTTGGTGGCGATCGTAATAGTTCCTGGTCGGCCAGCCTGCGCGACGACGCCCGCCTCGTGCTCGTGGAATTTCGCATTAAGAACCTGATGCGGGATTGTGTAATGCTTGAGGAGGCCACTCAGGCGCTCCGATGTTTCAACCGATGTCGTTCCTACCAGAACAGGGCGGCCAAGTGTTCGCATCTCCTCGATCTCACGGATGACCGCATCGAACTTGGATTTCTCCGTCACATACACCTGATCCTCAAGATCTTTGCGAACCATGGTTTTATTGGTCGGAATAATGGTGACATCGAGGTTATAGATTTTGCCAAGCTCCTCGCGTTCGGTGTAGGCCGTACCTGTCATACCGCAGAGTTTCTTATACATGCGGAAGTAATTCTGGAAGGTGATCGTGGCGAGGGTGACGTTTTCCTGTTTGACTGGCACATTCTCTTTGGCTTCAACTGCCTGATGGAGGCCATCGCTCCAGCGGCGGCCAGGCATTTTGCGACCAGTGAATTCATCCACGATAACGATTTCGCCACGATCGACAACATAATCGCGATCACGATGATAGATAAACTGAGCGCGTAGGGCATTATCGAGGAAGTGGGTCATCTCATAATATTTCGGGTCGTACAGGCTTTCGCCGCCGCCAATACCAAGCGCCTTCTCGACTTTATGGATGCCTGCGTCGGTAATCTGGATACCCTTCGAGCGTGGGTCGATCATGAAATCGCCCTCAGGGTCGATCATGTCTTTCTTGACCTGATCTGGTGTATACGGGCTTGCTTTAAGGCTTGGCACCAAGCGCGCAAAGCGCTTATACTGATCGCTGGATTGCTGTGATGGCCCTGAGATAATCAGCGGTGTTCGCGCCTCGTCGATCAGAATATTATCGACTTCATCGACAATTGCGAAATTAAGCTCACGCTGTACAAGTTGGTTTAGTTCGATCGCCATGTTATCGCGTAGGTAATCGAAACCAAACTCATTGTTGGTACCATAGGTGATATCCGCGCCATACGCTTCTGCGCGTGTACAGGGCCGCCAGTGTACCAAGCGCTGATCCTCAGGGTTTGCCTTTGGATCGATATAATCGGGATCAAATAATGCCGAATAGTCATGGGCAATCATCCCAACACTTAAGCCAAGTGCATGATAGATTGGACTCATCCAGCCTGCGCCAACTTTTGCGAGGTAATCGTTGACGGTGATCAAATGGCTACCCTTGCCCTCAAGTGCATTCAGATAGAGCGGTAAGGTTGCTACGAGCGTCTTGCCCTCACCGGTACGCATTTCGGCAATCCGCCCCTGGTGAAGTACAACGCCGCCGATCAATTGCACATCGTAGTGGCGTTGGCCAATCAGGCGCCGCGCAGCTTCACGAACCGTCGCAAATGCTTCGGGCAACAGATCGTCCAGCTCCTCACCTTGGGCCAGCCGCTCACGAAAATCATCGGTCTTGCCACGCAATTCTTCGATGCTAAGTGCCTTGAATTCATCTTCTAAGCTATTGATCTCACGGACAATTGGCTCGATCTGTTTGACCGAGCGTTCGCTACTATCGCCAAAAATCTTCTTCACGAAGTTAAACATTGTGTTCCTCATTCAGGGCGTCGACACGCCACACTCGCCTTAATTATAGCATAGCGCCCGGCGCTCGGCTACCGTTTTCGGCTAATGTCTTGTGCATGTTACAATACATACGGTTCCAAATGAAACGAAAGAGGTCTCCAATGACGCAGATACCACTGGCAATCCAGTTGTATTCGGTACGAGAAGATTGTGCACGCGATTTGCCACATGTGCTTGAAGCGGTGGCAAAGATGGGTTATGTTGGTGTCGAGTTTGCTGGCTACTATGGCTATAATGCTCAGGCGCTACGCGGAATGTTGGACACCCTCGGTTTGAAGGTTGCTGGCGCCCATGTTGGCCTTGATACGCTGCTTGGCGATGAGTTGGCACGCAGTATTGAATTCCACCAGACGCTGGGTAACCCGTATCTGATTGTTCCAGGGTTGGCAGAGCATCGCCGTAACTCGCGTAGCGCCTGGTTAGAGACAGCCAAAATCATGAATGAAATTGCCGATCAATTGGCACCGCATGGCATGCGCACTGGCTACCATAATCATACGGTTGAGTTCCGGTTGATGGATGGCGAGTTGCCTTGGGACACTTTCTTTGGGAATACATCCAGCGCCGTAATCATGCAGTTTGATACTGGTAACGCGCTCGAGGGTGGGGCACAGGCTGGGCCATTCATTGAGCGTTACCCTGGCCGCGCTGCAACTGTTCACTTGAAAGAATATAAGGCTAGTGACGAATCGGCATTGATTGGTAAAGGTGATGTGCCTTGGCCAGAGATCTTCCGCCTCTGCGAAACCGTGGGTGCCACCGAATGGTATATCGTTGAATACGAAGCCCCTGGCTACCCACCACTCGAAGCGATTGGACGCTGTTTGGAGAATTTGAAGGAAATGGGGAAGTAAGCGCAGGAGCGCAGAGCGCAAGAGCGCAAGAGCGCAGAGCGCAGAGCGCAGAGCGCAAGTGTATTGTTATGCGTTATGCGTTATGCGTTATGCGTTATGCGTTGTGCGCTCATCTAAGGAGGTAAATGTGTCAAAGCTTGAAATCCGTGCACGTTCGGTTGGGCCATGGCCAATGAATACGTATGTGTTGGTATGCCCTGAAACTAAGCAGAGTATGTTGCTTGATCCTGGTGCGGATCCAGATGTGTTAGTAGAGATGTTAGTAGGTACAACGCCAGTGGCCATCCTGCTTACGCATACGCACCCTGATCATGTTGGTGAGTTGGCGACAATGCGGGCACGGCTCGGGGTTCCATTACTGGCACATCCAGGGCCACACCACCAGAATATGGATCTTGGAACTTACCAGCATGTAGCTGATGGTGAGACGATCACACTTGGTGCGCATCAATTGGTTGCCAATTATGCCCCTGGACATATTGCCGATATGATCTGTTTCTGCGAGATTGGTGGAAATACTGCTGTTGTTGGGGATACGATCTTTGCTGGCGGCCCAGGCAAGACATGGTCGGCCGAGGGGTTCCGTACAACGCTGCACACCCTTCAACATGTTGTGTTATCGTGGCCCGATGACACGGTTTGTCACCCTGGGCATGGCCTATCATTTCGACTGGGTGATTTACGTGCAAAAATCAACGCATTCATTACTTCGCCACATCCGGCCGAGTTCTTTGGTGACGCAGCCTGGGACATGTGAGTGAGTCATATCGCAGTGTTTTAACGCCAATGAGAACGCGCCTCCTCAATTTGCACTCCCAACTGGCTGCACATTTTGCGCATGAGCCGCATTGGTGGCCAATCATCACGGATGACCCGCCATTTGAGGTGGTGGTTGGCATGGTGTTGGTCCAGCAAACCCGCTGGCAGACAGTCGAGGCTACCATTCGGCGCATGATCGAGCGTGGTTGGATGTCGCCGCAGGGCCTGTTAACGGCTAATACCAATGAACTAGCACAATTGGTTCGGCCATGTGCATTCCATAATCAGAAGGCACCCGGTTTGCAGTCAATTGCTCGTTATGTGGTCGAGCGCTACGATGGTGATACCGCCGCACTACTGGCACGTGAGACAAGTTCATTACGCACAGAGTTGCTTGCGTTGCCACGGGTTGGCCGTGAAACTGCTGATACGATCATGCTGTATGGTGGTGGCCATCCAGTGCCGATCATTGACGCGTATGCGCGTCGCATCCTGGGTCGTGCTGGGCTTCCTACGGATGTTGATCTATTTCGTGCGCCATATGATGTAGTGCGATCAGTATTGTTGGAAGCACTGAATTCTGGCCCTGCCCCTGAACTATCTGCCGAGCGCTGTCTGCTACCAGGCTTTATTCAACCGCGGTCACCACTAACGGTGTTCTTTTGGGATTTTCATGCACTCTTGGTGGAGGCGAGTATTCATCATTGCTTGGCGACCCGCATGTACTGTGACACACGTGGACAGCGGCCCAGTTTTGTGGATACACGCAAATGTGCAGCCCACTGTGTTGAATGTGTCGCGTGCCCGCTGAGTACAATATGTGCAACACACCAAATCTGAACGGCGCAAGCACGCAAAAGCGCAGAGCGCAAGAACGCAGAACGCAAGAGCCTAATTTGGCTAATTGCGTTCTGCGCTCTAGTTAGGCTTTCACTAAAAAGTGTTCAGGGTGTTTGACAAAGCGCCCACGGCAGCCAGGGCAGCAGAAATAGTACACTACGCCATCGTGTTCGTGGCGATACTGAGCACCAGCGATTGCGACTTCCATGCCGCACACCGGATCGATTGCCACTGCTGGTTGCAGATTGAGTACAGGACGGGTTGTTGATTCTGAAGTGCTTGACATTTCACGCCCGCGCCGCACTGCAACGATTTCGGCCATGATACTGAGGGCGATTTCGTCACCACGCCGTGCGCCAATATCGATCCCGGCTGGTGCGCGTAGTACCTGTAGCAATTCGGCTGCGATACCATTGGCCTGAAGTTGCCGCCGTACCTCGACTCCACGTGTACGGCTAGCAACCAAACCGATGTATGCGGGGCCAGCTCCAAGCACCTGCTCAAGAGCAAGCTCATCATATTGGCCATGAGTCGCCACTACCACGTAGGTCTGCTGATTGATCTGTGTGGGGACCGCAGTTAGGTCTGTCAGCAAATCATCGGCATAGCTTGGCAGATCGCCGCTATGGGTGGGATCCACAAGGATGACATGATAATGCATTGCATGGCCAAGTTCAGCGAGCGCACGTGCCGCTGGGAGATTGCCGATCACCAGAAGACGAGGCCGTGGTTGTTGTGGCTCGATATAGACTTCGAGTGTCCCGCCGCTAAAGCATGTCATTGCCACATCGAGTAGTCCTTCGCGTGGAATCTGATTGAGTGGATCGGGTGATAGGCGAATCAGGCGACTCTCGCCATCACTGAGTGCACGTAGCGCCTCGCGAACAACTGAGGGCTGTGCGCAGCTTCCACCGATCCAGCCATAGAGTGTCCCATCCGGCGTGATAATAGCTTTATCGCCAGGTTTGCCAGAAGTGGGTTTTTCGGCACGCACAACTACTGCTGTAGCGAATGCCACACCACGTTGCGTGAGTTCATTCGCCTTACTGAAGAAATCATCAAACATATTGCCTCCGACCGGGATGAGGAGACGGGGAGACAAGAAGACAAGAAGACAAGGAGACTAGAGCTTTTTGAAAGCCATATGATCCTGATCAAACACTGTCTCCCCGTCTCCGTGTCTTGTGCCCGCATCTCCTTGTCTTTGTTTGTGGTTAGTCGATCACGCCCTTCTCGCGCAGGATTTTCCAGACCTTCTGCGGCGTGATCGGGATGTCGATGTGGCGCACACCCAGATGCCAGAGTGCGTCGACAACCGCATTGGCAATTGCGGGTGGTGCCCCAACGGTTGGCGATTCACCAACACCCTTGGCGCCGATTGGGTGATGTGGTGATGGCGTGATCGTTTTGCCTAGTTCCCACTTGGGTGTCTCAACGGCAGTGGGAAGTAGGTAATCCATGAATGTGCCGGTTAGGTTTGTGCCACGCTCATCGTACACAATTTCCTCGAACAGTGCTGGTGCAAGGCCCATGGTTAGGCCGCCATGGATCTGGCCCTCGACCACAAGTGGATTGATGATATTGCCACAGTCATCCACCGCAACGAAGCGGCGGATCTTGACTTCGCCGGTGCCACTATCGATATCGACGACCGCAATATAGCTGCCGAATGGGAAGGTCAGGTTAGGTGGATCGTAGTAGTCGGTCGCTTCCAGGCCGGCTTCCATACCTTGCGGGTGGTTGGTGTAGGCGGCAAACGCAATCTCCTGAATGGTCTTGGCCTGCTCGGGTGAGCCCTTGACCTGCCAGCGGTCAACATTCCACTCCAGGTCGTCTTCACCTACTTCGAGCAGATAGGCTGCGATCTTGCGTGCCTTGGCACGAATCTTGCGGGCTGCCATGGATGCAGCTGCGCCAGCGGTTGGTGTTGAGCGGCTGGCATAGGTACCTAGACCATAGGGTGCGGTATCGGTATCACCCTCTTCAACCTCAATATCATTGGCTGGAATACCCAGCTCCTCGGCCACAATCTGGGCGTAGGTCGTTTCGTGGCCCTGGCCCTGTGATTTGGTGCCGAAGCGTGCAATTGCTTTGCCAGTTGGGTGAATCCGAATCTCGGCTGAGTCGAACATCTTAATACCAAGAATATCGAAATCACGTGATGGCCCTGCACCCACAACCTCGGTAAAGCTGGAGATGCCAATGCCCATATATTCGCCACGTGCACGTTTCTCGGCCTGTTCCTTGCGCAGATCATCGTAGCCAATCATATCCATGGCTAGTTGCAATGCCGCATGATAATTCCCACTATCGTATTCCCAGCCGGTTGGTGATTTATACGGGAACTGCTCGGGCTTGATGAAGTTCTTCATGCGGAATGCCGCTGGATCTTCGCCAAGTTCGTTGGCCATGATATCAGTCATTCGCTCGACCATATGAACCGCTTCGGTGACACGGAATGAGCAGCGATACGCAACGCCACCGGGTGGTTTATTTGTATAGACGCCATCGACTACAACATGTGCCGCCTGCATGTCGTACGAGCCGGTGCAGATACTATACAGGCCAGCCGGGAACTTGGATGGGTTGGCGGCTGCATCGGCAGCACCATTATCGGCCAGTGTACGTACACGTAGCCCGGTAATATGCCCATTCGCGTCGGCTGCCATTTCGGCAGTGATATGGTAATCGCGGGCAAAACTATCGGCCTGTAGGTTCTCGCTGCGATCCTCGATCCACTTGACGGGCCGCCCGGTGACGATACTTGCGACTGCGCAGACAACATAACCAGGGTACACCGGCACTTTGCCACCGAAGCCGCCACCAATATCCGGCGAGATGATCTGGATCTTCTGCTCGGGCAGGCCGCTGACGAGCGCGAAGACGGTACGGTGTGCATGTGGTGCCTGTGAGGTCATGTAGATCCGCATCTTGCCTTTGATCTTGCTGTAATCGGCAACCATGCCGCATGTCTCGATTGAGGCCACATGGATGCGTGGGATGTGCATGTATTGGGTTACAACCTTGGCAGCGCTGTCGAAGATCTTGTCGGTCGCATCTTTATCACCTGCTTCCCAATGCCAGATATGGTTCGTCTTGATTTCTTTATCGTCGCGGACGATAATCTTATCCTTCATGGCCTCAAATGGGTTCACAACCGGGTCGAGCGGTTCATAATCGACATTGACATGCTGGATAGCATCAGCGGCGATATAGCGCTCGGTGGCAATAACCGCACAGATTTCCTGGGCGTAATAGACCACTTTCTCGATCGGTAACACCATTTGTGTATCGGACATCAGCGTTGGCATCCAGTGCAGATTACCAGCCGCCTTGAGATCTTCGCCAGTAATGACCGCAAGCACACCTGGGATCTTAAGTGCTTCGCTAGCATCGATCTTCAGGATTTTGGCATGGGCATACGGGCTGCGCACCATGTCCATATACAGCATGCCAGGTAGCTTGACATCATCGACATAGTTGCCTTTGCCCTGTAGAAAGCGCGGGTCTTCTTTGCGCTTCATACGGTGGCCTATACCCGAGACACTAGCTGGAGTGGTGATACGCACCTCGTGGCTTGTCGCAACCGCAGCAGAAGTTCCCGCTGGTGATGGCGTATGGAATTCAACGCGATCGGCAAGCTGGCGAAGCCCATCGGCTGGCGCATCAAGCGCGCTGAATGGATCGTGTTCATTGCTCATGCAGTCACCTCCTGGGCATTCAGCTTCTCGGCCGCATACTGAATCGCCTCAACGATCTTCACATAGCCAGTGCAGCGGCACAGGTTGCCAGAAATGCCCCAGCGAATCTCATCCTCGGTTGGGTTTGGGTTCTTGGCAAGTAGTGCTTTGGCCGACATAATCATGCCAGGTGTGCAGAAGCCACACTGCAGGCCATGCCGCTCCCAGAAGCCTTCTTGGAGCGGGTGTAGCACGCCATTTGTCGCTACACCTTCGATTGTTTCGACATTCGTACCTTCGGCTTGTACAGCAAACATGGTGCAACTTTTGATCGCCTTGCCATCGACAATAACCGTACATGCGCCACAACTACTTGTGTCGCAGCCAACATGTGTGCCGGTTAGATTCAACTGCTCGCGAATAAAATGGACGAGCAGTATACGGGCTTCGACTTCAGCACTGTGTGCTTGGCCGTTCACGGTGAGAGATACCTTATGTGTGCTCACGATGTCTTCTCCTTGGCTCCAGATCACGCAGCTCGCTCGATTGCCTTCCGCACCGCTCGTTTGACCAATACACGCGTCAGATCGCGCTTATACTCGACGCTACCGCGCAAATCGGCCGATGGATCACAGGCCGCCGCCGCCGAACGGCCAGCAGCTTCTAGCACATCAGCGGTGATCTCCTGGCCAATCAGTAATTTCTCGGCATCAAGCGCGCGCATTGGCATCGGGTTGACATTTGTGAGTGCGATTCGGGCTGCAGTACAGCGATTGCCGCTCATTGTCAACTGAACCGCAACTGCCGAGACAGCATAATCGCCAACTTTTCGTTCAACCTTGATATACGCCCCTCCCGATCCAGCCGCTGGGCGCGGGATGCGAATCTCGGTGAGCAGTTCGTTTGGCTCTAATACGGTACTGAAGATACCTGTAAAGAAATCGTCGATGCCAATTGTGCGGGTGCCGTTCTTACTATAGGCCGAAAGCTCTGCGCCATAGGCCAGCATCACGGCTGGATGATCATTGGCTGGGTCGGCATGCGCCAGATTGCCACCGATCGTGGCGCGGTTGCGCACCAATGGGTCGGCAATCACATGTGCCGCATCCTTGAGCAGGGTATACTGCTTGACCACCACATCTGAATCTTCAAGGGACATTTCACGTGTCATTGCGCCAATCGCCAGATGCCCATTCATCTCGTGCAGGTAATTGAGCCCATCGATGTGGTTAATGTCGATCAAGACTGTCGGCTGTGCTAAACGGAAGCGCATTGCTGGGATGAGGCTCTGGCCACCTGCCAAAATCTTCGAGTCCTCACCATGTTCCGCAAGTGCTGCCACCGCTTCTTCGAGCGAATGAGCCGCTACATAATCGAATGCTCCTGGGATCATCACTTTCTCCTGATAATCGCACAGTGCAGAGCGCACGGCGCAGAACGAAGAACCAAGAACCATCGTACAGGCGAACACAAGGTTCGCCTACCAAGAACTGCGGAACTGCGGAACTGCGGAACCGCAGAACCAAGAGAATATCCAAACCGAGAACTAAGAACGAAGAACCAAGAACCATCGTACGGGCGAACCTTGTGTTCGCCTACCAAGAACCAAGAACCGAATGAACAAGAGAACAAGAGAACAAGAGAACAAGCAACGCAGATCACATGCTCCAATGCTCCAATGCTTCGCCCAGAGGGCACCCGGCTTCAATGCTTCAATGCTTCAATGCTCTGCGCCTTCCGCTCCAACGCTCCAACGCTTCCTCTATCCCCTCCTTCCATGTAATTGTTCAATATGAATTGCAAGATCATTCAGACTCTGTAGATTATGAATGGGCAGAAAGTCATCGACATAACGTAGTGCCGCACGCATACCACCAACTAGTGGCTGATAGGTATCCCGGCCAAGGAGTGGGTTAAGCCAGATCAGGCGATGGCATCGATGTTGCAGGAAGCGCATTTCGCGCTCTAATACGCCAGGCTCACCTTGTTCCCAGCCATCACTTATCAGCAGGACAACTGCGCCACGCCCGAGTACTCTGCGCGCCCAACGCTGGTTGAAACTTTTAAGACTTGGCCCGATACGCGTTCCACCAGCCCAATCGACAACCTCACGCGCCGCACTATCCACCGCTCGGTCGATATTGCGTAATCGCAATTCGCCAGTAATACGCGTCAGGCGTGTACCAAACACAAAACACTCAACCCGCCGCAGGCTCCGTGAGACACTGTAGCCAAATTGGAGCAGTAAACGCGCATATTTTTCCATGGAACCGCTAATATCGGCAATCAACACAAGTGGACGTTGCTTCTGTTTGCGGCGCTGCCAGTAGAGTTTGGCTGGAATCCCACCATGTTGGGCTGCATCGCGAACAATCTTACGCAGATGCAATTGTGCTCCACGCCGATCTGCTACCCGTCGACGGGTCTCACGCAGACTGATGCGCCATGCCATACGTTGGATGAGCCGCTTGATTTGCTCCAATTTGGCTACAGTGTCTCACG
>JANLSE010000019.1:0-9422 GCA_031362265.1 Roseiflexaceae bacterium | reverse complement strand
GTGATTGATCCGGCGCGCTTGGAGCAGTAGCAGGCACGACCGGAGGAGTCTGTGTGCGCGCAGCCTGCTCAACTTCGAATCGCTCGATCCGGCGCCCGGGCTGGCTGGCCGCAAGCTGATCGAGATCGACGCCCAACTCCCGGGCCATGCGGCGCGCGAGCGGAGTGGCGCGCACCTGTCCAGTTGATGCCTGGACCGCCAGTGCGCGGATATCGCGCTCGACAATTCGCCCGGTGCGGCCACTACCCGTGAGTCTGGCCCAGTCGACACCTAACTCAGTAGCGACTCGCCGCGCGCGTGGGCTAATCGTCGGCACACTCTGACGAGTGCCGAATGCTGAGGATCGCATGTTAGGTGTCAGGGAGACGTTGTTCGTCATTGATTGTTGGTTTGCGCTTACTTGTGGCTGGTGATCGGCTGAAGTAGGTGATACTGGCGCTTGAGCAGTCTCAAACGGCGCGAGTTCGCCCGGCTGTATGAGGTAGCCCAGCACGGCCCCAACCGGCAGGGTACTACCCGGCAGCGGTCCATCCGGCGCGACACGCAGAATTCCACTTTCGAACGACTCAACCTCGCTGGTCGACTTGTCACTCTCGATAGTGAACAGCAGATCGCCTGATTTCACAGGATCGCCATCGTGTTTGAGCCATTCAACAAATACCCCTTCTTCCATCGTCCAGCCGAGCCGGGGTAAACGGATTTCAATCGCCATGGCGCTGTTCTTTCTCATACTACAACGAGGTATCAATATTGTCCGCTCTATCGGTCGATAGCTCGCTCTTGTTTTCGAGTTATTCGGCGAGCAGATCGCGGATTGCTTGGATGATTGTTTGCGTATTCGGCACCACAGCTGCCTCAAGCGGCGGGCTGTAGGGTGTCGGTGTATGTGCGCCATTGAGCCGACGCACAGGTGCATCCAGATCGTCGAAGGCCAGATCGATCACCTGAGCAGCAACCTCGGCACCAACCCCAAATGGCCCAAATGTCTCATCAACGATCAGCAGCCGGCCAGTTTTGTGAACCGACTCAAGGATCGTGTTAATATCGAGCGGCGCAATTGTGCGCGGGTCGATCACCTCAACCGAGATGCCATCGCCAGCCAGCTGTTCGGCGGCCTCAAGCGTTTTGCGCACCATCAGCGCCAGCGCAACGACGGTGACATCCTGGCCCGTACGTGCGACCGCTGCTTGGCCGAAAGGAATAACGTATTCCTCTTCGGGTACTGGACCTTTGTTGTTGAGCAGCGACTTATGCTCCAGGAACAATACTGGATCATCGCTGCGGATGGCCGTCTTGAGCAGGCCTTTAGCATCATAGGGCGTGGAAGGGAGCGCAACGCGCAAGCCGGGAATATTGCCGAAAATCGAGTAATAGCTGCCAGAATGATGCGTGGCGGCAGAATTGCCGATCCCGATCGCGCCACGCAGCACCAGCGGCATTTTGATTCGACCGCTGCTCATATACTGAATCTTAGCAGCCTGGTTGAACAACTCGCCAATTGCATCCAGGATGAAATCGACGAACATAAAGTCGACAATCGGGCGGGTGCCGGTCATCGCCGCACCCGTACATAAGCCAACGAAACCGCGCTCGCTGATTGGCGTGTCGCACAGCCGCATGGGGCCATACAGCTCGTAAAGCCCAGCGGTGGTATTAAAGTTGCCGCCACGCACCCCAATCCCCTCGCCTACGACAAAGATGCGCGGATCACGCGCCATCTCTTCCGCCAGACCCTCACGAGCGGCGGTGGTGAATGTCATTTCGCGCATAATTCCTCTACGAACTATATATATAATCGGAAGCCGTCGCCGCATCCGGATATGGGCTATTCTTGGCGAATTCAAACCCGTTGGCGATCTGCGCTTGAACTTCGGCCTCGATGCGGGACAGTTCATCTACGCTTGCCAGTCCTTCTGTCGTCAGTGTGGTGTGGAGCAGCTGAATGGGGTCACGGCGCTTCCAGGCCTCGATCTCTGCGGGCGTCCGGTAGCTGCCATCGCGCATGCCTTCAGCGTGTGGCCGGGTGCGATAGGTTTTACACTCGATCAGGGTCGGGCCGCCGCCAGAGCGCGCCCGCCGCAGTGCCTCACCAGCTACTGCATAGACCGCCAGCACGTCGTTGCCATCCACCGCCACGCCGGGGATGCCATAGCCGGCGGCACGTTGGGCCACCTCGGTGTTGCGTGAGGCATAGGCAAACGGCACCTCGGTCGCGTACATGTTGTTCTCACAGATGAACAGTGCCGGTAGATCCCAGATCGCGGCCATATTCAAGCCCTCGTGAAAGGCACCGTTATTCGATGCACCATCGCCGAAGAAGGCCACCCCTACCTGATCGAGACCCAATAATTTGAAGCTATAGCCAGCGCCAGCGGCCTGCAAGATGCAAGGCCCGACGATGCCGCTGGTACCCATCATGCCAACCTCTGGTGCGAACAGATGCATGCTGCCGCCACGCCCCTGTGAGCAACCCGTTACGCGCCCAAAGAGTTCGGCCATGACCGCAGCGGGCGTTACGCCTTTGGCTAGCGCGTGTCCGTGGCCGCGGTGCGTGCTGAAGACCGCATCTTTATGGCTCAGGTGGGCACACACCCCCACCGCGACCGCCTCCTCGCCGATATAGGTATGGCACGCGCCATGGATCAGTCCAGCTTGATACGCCTTAGCTAGCTGCTCTTCACAATAGCGGATCACCAGCATTTGGCGATAGAGATTGAGAACCGTTGCTTTGTCAAGTTGAACTCCAGGTGTATCAATCATAGTGGTTTTACTCCATTGATCCCGGTACGAAAGGCACACTATCGCCTGCAGCAGCATGGTTCCTTTCTGTTTTGGTTGGCTCCTTTTTCCCCGCACAGCGATCAGATGGCCCGACTAAGGGGATCGAACTAATTCAAGTGAGGTTGGACTCGATCCCTGGCATGCCCGGATGCGAGCCACCAGAGTTTTTAGCCAGGTTGCCGCCATCCATCGGCACAATCGCGCCGGTGATCCATTCCGAGGCATCGGAGGCGAGAAAGATCGCAAGACCCTTGATATCATCAGGTCGGCCCAAGCGCCCGGCCGGGATGCCGCGCAGGAACACATCGGCCAAGCCGGGGGTCTGCCTGATACGCTCCTCCAGATCAGGGTTCATCACCTGTGCTGGCAGGATGGCGTTAACGCGCACGCCGCGACTACTCCAGTGGGTGCTGAGCTCTCGGGTCAACTGCACAACAGCCGCCATGCCCATGCCGTAAGCCACTTGCCCGCGCCCCAACGAAGTTACGCCGCCAATCGAGCCGATGTTGATGATGCTGCCACGCCCAGCCTTGAGCATCCGCTGGCCGGCCAGTTGGCAGGCACGGAAGCGCGCCACTACCAGGCCATGAAGCACATACTCTATTTCGGCGATCGGTGTATCCTCGGGCTGAGACATGGCGCCGGGGCCATATACATTGCCCAGGATATCAATGCAGCCGTACTCGCGGTCGAGCCGCTCAAACAGCACGTCGAGATCATCCAGGTTGGTGATATCACACGTAACCGGTACGGCGCGCCGACCGAGCGCTGTGATCTGCTCGGCCGTGCGGCCAACCCCTGCGCCATCGATATCGGCAAGCAGCAAGTCGGCACCCACTTCGGCGAATGCGAGCGCCATAGCGCGCCCCATCCCGCTGCCAGCACCTGAGACTAGCGCAACTCTTCCGCTTAAGTCGAACAGTGGATGCGTCATGATATTAAATACCCCATTCAAACTGCGATAGAATCTGTGGCCCGTGCTCAGTCACCAGTGCCATTTTCTCGGAACGTGCGCCGAATGATCCACCTGGCCCTTCGTACACACCTGGTTCAACCGCAAAAACCATGCCTGCCATAATCGGAGTATGGTCATACGACACCAGGCGCGGCGGCTCATTGACCGCAACACCAATTTGGTGGCCTGCATAGTGCGCCGATGTCAGTCCATAGCGCTGGAATGCGGTCTCGGCGGCATTCCATGCATCGGGTGCGCGATTGCCGGGACGCAGTGCAGCGATCGCCGCCTCACATGCTGCCTGCGATGCACGCGCATAGCGCAGCTGCTCGGCGCTTGGCTTCACACCGCCAACGATGTGCGTATTGCTGCAATCCGACCAGTAGCCGTCGACGCGCTGGCTGATATCCATAAGCGCCGCATCGCCCGACTCGGCAACCCGGTTTCGCGGCCCACCCGGGTAGGCGACCACACAAGTACGCGGGCCTGTCACCAGTTCGCCGACCACCGGGATTTCGTGGCCGACCGCGCGGAACATACGGCTCGTCAGTTCGGCCCAGATCGCGAACTCGTCACGCCCAGCATCACGCACTAGTTCGGCCAGTGCCTGGTGGCCAATATCCCCAATGCGGGCCGCACGGCGCAGCAACTCAATCTCGCGCGCAGTTTTAATCATGCGTGCCTGCTGGAGCGCTGGCCCAGCATCAACCAGCCGAACATTCGGGAATGATTCCGCCAGCAATGCGGTGACGACATGCGGCAGAGTACGGAATTCGACCCCCAGTACAGCTGAGCCGCTTCCCAGACCCGCCTGCCGCAATGCCTCGCCAATCCGTGCAATGAATGAGCCCTGTGAATCCTTCGCACTAAAGCCATCGAAGGTATCGAACGCCAGCAGATCAGCCAGCCGCGACTGTACACCAGCCGCCGCTGCACCACCATCCGGCACGATCAGGCAACCGGACGATACCACCCGGCCACATAACGCCAGCGGAACACCATACGCAAACTCGGCACCCGCACCGATCGGCACCGGAACCTCATACCCACTGACATAGGTCACGTTCGCCAGCGATGATAGCAGCGCCACATCGCACCCGAGCACCGCCAGTGCATCGTGCGCACGTGCTAGCTCCTCGCTGGCCTGGCTCTTGTCCATAGGATGCTCCTTCTACAGCGGCGGGCAACCAGTTGAGCCTATGTGGGAAGCCATGCCAGCCCGCCACACGCCCATCGGGACGCAATGGATGTGCTCTTTGCTATAGAGACGTGCCCGCCGCCACTACAGTCGCACAGATCTTGAAGCTTATAGTTCGAATAGCGCTGGCAGCAGTTCATTATGAACATGCGGCGCGCTTGGAGCCACCAAATGCGGTATGCTTCAGATCGTGGTTGAAGACCATGATATCCGCCAAGGTTTCCAGATGTGTGCTCGTCGAAGATGCTACCAATGCTCCTCCATGACCATGATGCGAGCGACTATCAGCCCTCCGAGTGTTGATCAGGGTCGTTGGTGCAAGATCAGGGCTGCGCGATCTCGTTCACTGGGCAGCGCGGTCGATCGCCACGCAGCACCCGCACGACCTCTTCAGTCGCGCGTACTCGGACATCATAGTTAGCGTCTTCAGAGTACCAACCGGTATGCGGCGTAATCATCACCCGCGGCTCATGCAGCAGTGGGTGATCACGCGATGGTGGCTCTTCCGCAAGCACATCCAGCGCTGCACCAGCGATCTGGCCAGATTGGACTGCGTTCAGCAACGCGGCCTCATCAATCAGCCCGCCGCGCGCCGTATTGATCACAATCGCCGTCGGCTTCATCAGCGCAAATGCCTGTGCATTAAGGAAGTTCCGATTACTGTCGGTTAGTGGCACATGCAATGAGAGATAATCCGACTCACGCAGCAATGTTTCACGATCAACCGCGTGCACACCATGAGTCTCAATTGTCTGCGCATCCAGGTACGGATCATGCGCGATGATTTCCAGCCCCAGCCCGCGCGCTTTGATCGCTGTCGCCTGACCGATTCGACCGAAGCCGAGCAATCCAAATGTCTGGCCTCGCAGCCGACGACGCGGAATTATCGCCTGATTCGACCATTGACCGGCGCGTGCTGCTTCGATCAACTGTGGGATACCACGAGCATGAGCGAGCAACAGGCCGATTGCATGCGATGAGACTTCATCGATTGAGTAATCTGGCACATATGCCACCCAGATGCCGTGAGCTGTCGCGGCTGGGATATCGATCGCATCGAGTCCAGTTCCGGCACGGCTGATGACTTTGCAGCACTCCATGGATGCGATCAGGTCAGCCGAGATGCGGTGCGTCGTGATGATGAGCGCGTCAGCATAGCGAATGAGCGCACGATCATCAGGCGAATCGAGGCTTGCAACATGTACAAGTTTGGCATCGACAGCTTGGAGTAGTTCCTGCTCGATCAATGAACCAGTGGTGCTTCCATAAACGGTGATGACGGTCGGTGACATAGTATTCCCTTTTTCAGCCTATCCCTTGACGGCACCAGCGGTAAGCCCAGCGACAATATAGCGCTGCATGATTAGATAAAAGAACACTGGCAGAATCGAGAATATAAGCCCAGCAGCCATGTACTGCTCGACTGGCGTAAAGGCGGTGGCCTTCAGGGTATTCAGGCCGACTGATGCAGGTAGAAGCTCGGCACTAGACAGCATGATCACAGCAAACAGAAACTCATTCCAGGCCGAGAAGAACGACACCGTAGCAACCGCGACCAGCCCTGGCGCTGAGAGCGGCAGCACGATCCTCCAGAGCACGCTCAGCTCGGTGCAGCCATCGACTACCGCGGCATCAAGTACCTCATAATAGGCGCGCACCGTCTCCATGATCATGGCGTTGGGGATATGGAGCATCAAATGTGCGGCCGACCAGAGCGCTACTGGGCCAATAGTATCGTGACTCGTAATCGGCAGATAATACGTGTTCAGCAAACGATCGCGCACTTCCGCGCCGCCGCCGCTGCTGGGCGAATGGATGTGGAACGCGCCATGGCATAATTCCAACAATATGAAGAGGAGTAACCATACGCTATGAAGCTTGTGACCTTTACCCGCGATGGTGCGGCCCGATTAGGTGCACTCACCCAACGCGACGGTCGCGATGTCATCATCGACCTCAACCAGGTCTCGCCAAGCCTGCCAAACGACATGATCGCCTTCCTGGCCGGTGGTGAAGCGAACCGCACACTGGCAGCGCAGGCACTCGCCAACCCGCCCACCGAGGCTGTGCTGGATCGCAGCGCAGTGCGGCTCAACGCACCTATCCCGCGCCCAGGAAAAATTATCTGCATCGGGTTGAACTATCGCGACCACGCTGCTGAATCGAACGCTGAGGTGCCTGCATACCCGACTGTCTTTGCCAAATATGCGAGCTGCATCATCGGCCCAGGCGAAGCGATTGTCATCCCACGTGTGACTAGCCAGGTCGATTATGAGGGCGAACTCGCTGTCGTGATTGGTCGGCGGGCGCGTGATGTCGCCGAGACAGATGCGCTGAGCTATGTCGCAGGCTATGCGCCGTTCAATGATGTAAGCGCTCGTGATTATCAATCGCGAACCAGCCAATGGACGATCGGTAAGACCTTCGACACTTTTGGCCCATTTGGCCCAGCACTGGTGACTGCCGATGAGATCGCTGATCCACATACACTTGATATCCGTGTCAGTATCGGTGATGCGGTGCTACAAAGCTCAAACACCAAGCATCTTATCTTTACAATCCCTCAACTGATCGCCTATCTCAGCTCAGTGATGACGCTGGAGCCTGGAGATATCATCGCCACCGGAACTCCTGCCGGAGTTGGTGCGGCGCGCAAGCCACAGCGATGGCTGGTGGCCGGCGATGTGGTGCGCGTGGAGATCACTGGGTTAGGGGTGCTGGAGAACCCAGTCATGGCGAGTATCTGAGCCTGAAAGGTGAGCGCGTATGCCATAGCTGCGTTTCCTGCTAGCGTTCAGGATACACCAGGCCATTCTCAGTATGATTGCGGCATGCCACCGAAATAACAAGATTCCAAGCATCACCGCCGATACCTAGCGCAGAATCGCGCATGGATGCCTGTTTGTCACCACCTATCTTCGTGCCCTTGCATTTCCTTCCCATCGCCTTTCTCAAATTGCCATTTTCCGCATAGCGCGCTACAATCGCATCCAAGCGTTATGATTGTGAAGGAGCACGCCATGCAGGTTCACGCAGGAATCTTCAAAGCCTATGATATTCGTGGAATCTACCCAACCGAGTTGAATGAGGATGCCGCCTAT
This sequence comes from Roseiflexaceae bacterium, assembly GCA_031362265.1. Lineage (GTDB taxonomy): Bacteria > Chloroflexota > Chloroflexia > Chloroflexales > Roseiflexaceae > JANLSE01. Next base: position 1,387 of record JANLSE010000019.1, on the reverse strand, counting down.
GCGATTGGGCGTGCGTTTGTGACGTTCCTGAAGCCCGAGCGGGTGGTTGTCGGCCACGATATGCGGCTCTCTGGCCCTTCGATCTTTGAGCGCGTAACGAGCGGCATCATGGCACAAGGTGCCGATGTCGTGAATATTGGCCTTGTCAGCACCGATCAGTTCTATTTTGCTTGTTCTAGTTTCGGCCTACCCGGTATGATGGTGACCGCCTCACATAACCCCAAACAGTACAATGGCTTCAAAATGGTGCGCCAGATGCCATACCTCCTGAGTGGCTCAGAGGGCATCCAGGATCTACGGGCGATTGTTGAGGCCGATGCGTATGCTCCCGCCAGCCGCACTGGTAGCATGAGCCATGCCGATCTCTCTGAGCAATTCATTCAGGCGTTGATCGATTTGATCGATGTTGAGGCTATTCGCGCTGCTAAACTTAAGGTGATTGCTGATACTGGCAATGGCACCGTCGGCCCAATTCTGCAGCGCGTCTATGAGCGGCTACCGATTGAGTTTGTTGGCATGTATCTGGATCCCGATGGCAGTCTACCGAACCATGGTCTGGATCCGCTACAGCCCGAAAATCGCGCCGAGCTTGAGGCACGGGTTGTTGCCGAAAAGGCCGCAGCCGGGTTTGCGTTCGATGGCGATGGTGATCGCTTCTTTACGATTGACAACCGCGGCCAGTTTGTCTCCGGCGATTACATGACAGCACTGTTGGGGCAATACCTGCTGACCAAGAAACCTGGCAGCAAAATCGTCTACGATGTACGTGCATCCTGGGCCGTGCGCGATCTGATTAGCGCCGATGGTGGCACACCACTTATGGAGCGCGTTGGCCATGCTTTTATTAAGCGCCGTATGGCCAATGAGCAAGCCCTCTTTGGCGGCGAGGTGACTGGCCACTACTACTTCCAGGATTTTAATTACGCCGACTCAGGGCTGATTCCTTCGCTGCTGATTATGGAGATGATCGCCAGAACCGGCAAACCAATGTCCGAACTACTAGCGCCACTAGAGGCAAAATACTTCATCTCTGGCGAGATCAACTCAACCGTCACCGACCCCAAAGCGCGTATGGAGGCAATTGCCGAGCGCTATTCCGATGCGGTGATTGAGCGTATGGATGGCATCTCAATAACCTACCCAACCTGGCACTTCAATGTGCGCGGCTCAAATACCGAACCACTGATGCGCCTCAACCTGGAATCGATGGATCAGGCCGAGATGCAACAGAAGCGCGATGAAGTGCTGGCGATCATTCGCGGGTAATAATCACCACAGACGGGTACCCTTTGGGTGCAGAGAGCACTGAGGCCGCATAAAGCACATCCTGATTCTTGCCTTAGACTCTGCTCTGTGTCTCTGTGGTAAAACCAAATGGGTGGTAAAC
>JANLSE010000010.1:0-2269 GCA_031362265.1 Roseiflexaceae bacterium | reverse complement strand
GCTGGTCGCTGACCTTGCGGCGCACGGTGACCCTTTACGAGCGTTGTGTACGCACGCAGGCACAACTGACCAATACTGGACAAATGGATCTTCCGTTGCGTTGGTTCCCGCATCCATTCTACCCACAGCCAGCGAATGGCGAACTAATCAAACAAAACGCTCCATTTACAATGGCCGAAAATCCTGGATATCTTGTGGCTGAGCATGGCTTTATCTGCCGTAAAGGCGCACATGTAAAGGACGGCTATTTCCAGCCATTAGAACATACCGCCAGTGCGCCGCTTGTTATCCAGCAGCGTCACCCACAGCTTGGCTTAGTCACCGCAACCACGAGCTACATCCCTGGCTTCTTTCCGATCTGGGGGAACGCCAATACCTTTTCGTGGGAGCCGTTTCTCGATGCTACAATTGAACCAGGCCAGACGCTGGAATGGGGGATCGATTACGATTTTTAGTGTGGGGAGGGGATCGTGGCGCGATCCGAGACGGATATACAGCGTGTACGCCTAGGGCTGATTGGTGCAGGTTGGTGGGCAACCGCGATTCAGTTGCCCTTCTTGGTGCAGTGCCCAGATGTCGAACTCGTCGCGGTGTGTCGGCTGGGTGATGCCGAAGTGGAAGTGGTTCGCGAGCGGTTTGGCTTCCAATACGCAACAACCGATTACCAGGATCTGGTTCAGCAATCTCTCGATGCAATTATTGTTGCGTCACCGCATCCTTGGCATTATACCCATGCGCGTGCTGCCCTAGAGGCAGGCCACCATGTACTTGTGGAGAAGCCAATGGCCACGCATGCTGTTGATGCGCGTGAACTGGTAACACTCGCCAATCGCAAACAACGCCATCTGATGGTGCCACAGGGCTGGAATTTCACACCCTATACGCGTATAGCACGCCAGTTGGTGCGGAGTGGCGCGATTGGCGAGGTGCGCCATGTTGTGTGTCAAATGGCCTCAGCGGTAGCTGATCTCATGGCAGGCGAATCACTGATCGAAACCGAGGGTGCACTCTTTCGGCCACCAGCGGCTACATGGGCAGATCCAGCCAACGCAGGCGGGTATGGCTGGGGTCAGCTTGTCCATGCACTTGGGGTGATGTTTGGCATCGCCGATCTGACACCGGCCCACGTCTTTGCGCTGGCAGGGCATTCCCCAACTGGCGTCGATTACTATGATGCGATCAGTATTCGTTTCGCCAATGGCGCAACTGCGGCAGTTTCCGGGGCGGCCACGCTTCCTAAACCAGCTGGCGCACAACATGATCGCGGTAAGGGCTACCAGATCGATATTCGCATGTTCGGTACCGAAGGGGTGCTCTTGTTTGATATTGAGCGCGAGCGGGTTGAGATTCGGCGCGTTGATGGTCAAAACACAACCGTACCAATGCAATCTGGTGATGGTGATTACCCTGCAGCGGCTCCGCTTGAACAATTCATCGATCTTATTCTTGGCCGTACTCAGGAAAACGATATGGATGGTGCGGTTGGCCTGAAAACGGTGCAAGTTCTTGAAGCAGCATATACTTCGGCGCAAAGTGGGCGTCTGGAAGCGGTATTGTGAGGGCAGAGCGCAAGAGCGCAAGAGCGCAAGAGCGCAAGAGCGCAAGAACGCAAGAGCGCAAGAACGTAGGGAATTTGCGTTATGCGTTATGCGTTATGCGTTATGCGCTAGCATATAGGAGCAATCATGCGTTTCACAGGCCAAATCGCAATTGTCACCGGTTCGGCAGCTGGAATCGGGCGGGCGATTGCAACAAGGTTAGCTGAAGAAGGTGCAACAGCTGTGATTGCCGATATCAATTTAGCGCAGGCTGAGACAACCGCTGCTGCAATTGGTGGCATTGGCATGTGGCTCGATGTAACCAAGAGTGCCTCGGTGAATGAATTGCGCGACCGGGTCTTGGAGCGTTTTGGCCGGGTTGATATTGTTGTCAATAATGCTGGTATTCACATCCAGAAATTAGCAATCAATCTGAGCGATGATGAATGGGATTCGATTCAGCACACCAATGCGCGTGGCTGTTTTTTTGTGTGCCGGGCGTTTGCGCCGCAACTGATGCGCCAGGAATCGGGCCGAATCATCAATATTATTACGCGCCTTGGAGCAGGGAATCCATATTCGTCGGCGTATGTCGCCTCGAAGACCGCTATTCATGGGTTTACCCAATGCCTGGCGCTAGAACTCGCCCCATATGGCGTTACTGCCAATGCGGTTGCACCAGGGCATATTGGCCCAGGAACTGGAATGGAGCGCTGGTTTCGTGCGAAGGC